>JBCDHN010000403.1:0-4092 GCA_038749915.1 Verrucomicrobiota bacterium
CTCAAATCGCCCTGACCCTTGAGGAAAAAGCACCTCAGCATAGCCGGGATTTCGCCCACCAAATCCAGGGAATATGTCGCTGGCCCAGAAGAAAAAACCCCAAATTCTCCCAAGCCAGCGATCTGCCCTTCCCTATGCTACAACAGAGGATGGCGTGGATTCTGTTGTAGAATTCGACTGAGGATCTCCGATTAACGGATTTAGATCCTCCAACCAAGAGTCAAAATTCTCTTCAAAATCGACGTCGTTCTCAACGACTGGTAGCATTTGACGAGCCCCAAGGCGGGAGAGCTCCGCGTCCAAGTCCTTGCCAAACTGACAAAATTCGTCGTAGGCAGTGTCACCCAGCGCATAAACGGAAAAGCGCACATGGGACAGCGGGATATCGCTCCCCTGCAGATCAGAGAAAAAGTCTTCACCGGTGGACGGAGGGTCGCCGTCCCCCCAGGTGCTGACTGCGGCAAGCAAGACGTCGATCGTTTCCAGGTCCTTCAGCTGGAGATCGTCCATATCGAGCAGACGGACCCGATGCCCCTGGTTCTTGAAGTGGGCTTCAGCGTCTTCTGCAATGGATTGGGCATTGCCGGTTTCAGATGCATAGATTAAATGAATCATCGAAGGGATAATGTATAAGGTTCAATGTTAGTGGTTAACGGAGTATGGTTCTATAAATTCAGGAATATCCCGCCGGGACGACAGAATCGGTCGTTCATCGATCTGATGAAATAAGTTGAGAGCGCCCAGATCGTCTTCAAACCGGTTTGCGGACGACTCGAGATCGGCAAAGACGACGGAGCCGTCTTGCACGTTGGCAATTTTGAGGATGCTGCCGTTGGCGTCAAACCAATCAGGACGAATTACGGCATCGGCAGTCAGACCGGGGAGATCCATAAGGACCCGCAATACCCCCGTCTCGTGAAGCGCTTTGCGAATGGACTCCTGGTCCGTTTTGTCGGAGATCGAATTTCGGCCTTCGCTCCACTCGTCCAACCACGCTCCAGCGCCATGCTCAAGCAATCGCTGGGTTGATGTTGGCTTGGCGGCAAAGGCTTCAATGATTCGATCCAGAGTATTGGACTCGGGAACCCGCACATTGGGCTGGATCGACAACGCCAACCGCTCTCCCACAAATTCGAACTCCAACGCTGGAGGCAAGGTGTCACAAATGGGAATCGCGTAAATGCTGCGAAGCGCACCGGGATCAATCGTCAATCCGCTGACCGGATCGCTCCACCGCAACCGGTCTCCATCCTGAACCTGGAAAAAGACTCCAAATTCCGTGTATTTGGTGAGACTGAGCCCGCTTCCACGAACCGTCATCCGCACCCCATCCAGATGAAACAACTGGTTGAGGATCGCCAAAGGGCAATTGCGTAATTGGATCGACGCGTTCATGGGGCGCAAATATGGACGATTTCCCCCGTTGGACTTGCTTTGAGTTGCACTCGCGTTAGCGCCGCGTTGCGGTGCAACGAGCCGTTAACCGAAAACAATCCAACGCGAGCACCAAGCGAATTGAACTGGTAGGGCAGAAAAGCATGAATCCAGACCTCACCCTTCTCCCGAACCCCGAACACGCTCTATTTATCGATCCCCGCACTCCAAACGTGTTCGATCGCATAAGCGAGTTTCGTGATGTTTCGGTTCGGGCTCAGAATTTGGGATTCATTCTGGAAAAGACGGCTTGCGGGGACTCCGCCATCCCCAGCGCGGATGGAGACAGTCTCTTTTTCCCGGAATTGGGCCTCTCGTTTTCGCTCGAAAGTTGCCAGGCCGTCCATGGAACGATGCGTTTTGAACCCGAGCCAATGCTTCGCGTCGAGATGGATCTGGCAGACCGCATGAATGCTCTCAATTTCGGGGTGGGATGTTACTCGGAGGAGTCTGGCAAAATGCGCAGTCTGATCACCGATTTTGCGAGTGAAACGATTTCAGTGGATACCCTTGAGAACTGGCGCACAACGGCCCAACAGGCGGTCCATATGTGTCCCTGCTGCGTCCAACAGTCCATGTGGCGTGCCCAGTATCCCAAACGCCACCCGATCTATCAGATTTTTGAAGTAGCGGTGGAGTCAAAACTTCCGCTTCACTTGCGATTGCGAGATGAAAACGTCGATCTAACGGCAGAACTCACTCCTTCCTTTGTGCACGCGTCGAAAGGGTGGATCCGGCTCGGCAGTCCCGATGTGACACTCCATACCAATCTTTACTACCTCCACGCCATGGGGATTCGCAATCGGCATCGCGATGGAGAAGTCATCGCTTGCCTCGACATCTACAGCTCCCATGGGCGCAGGATGCTTGAGATTTCCGCTGACGAGGCGGCGGCAAGTGTTTGGAAGGATTTGTGCGAAGGGGTTTCCTGAGCGTGCCGTTCTTTGCGAGATTCAGCTCGACGAAAGGTTGAAGCCCCCCAAGGTGGATTGGCTGCAACCCGTCAATGATTTTCCCGTTCGACAACACCTTTGCCCGCCTTCCAGTTGGCTTCTTCGCTTCGGTTTTGCCGAGTCCGGTGGAATCACCGGAATTCCTTCAGCTGAATCGAAAACTTGCAGAAGAGCTGGGGCTCGACCTCGATCGACTCGCCTCCGACGAAGGGTTGGCGATTCTCAGTGGAAACGCCGCGGCGGAAGGGGCCGAACCTCTGGCGATGGCCTATTCCGGGCATCAGTTTGGAGGGTTCTCCCCCCAGCTGGGAGATGGCCGGGCCATACTGCTGGGCGAGGTGGTGGGGCGGGATGGTCGGCGAGATATCCAGCTTAAAGGTGCAGGCCCAACCCCCTTTTCCCGGCGCGGAGACGGTCGTTCTGCCCTCGGACCGGTATTGCGCGAATACATTCTTTCGGAAGCGATGGCGGCACTCGGCGTTCCTACGACTCGAGCGCTCGCGGCAATCGCCACGGGCGAAAAGGTCTATCGCACAGGCATGGAGCCAGGTGGCGTTTTCACTCGGGTTGCCCAATCGCATCTGCGTATTGGCACCTTTCAATGGTTTGCCGCCCGCCAGGATGAAGAGAATTTGAGGATATTGGCCGACTACGCGATTGAGCGGCACTATCCGGATGCGAGGGACTCATCGAATCCCTACCGAACTTTGCTCGAACGCGTCATGGAGCGTCAGGCCGATCTCGTCGCCCATTGGATGCAGTTTGGCTTCATTCACGGGGTGATGAATACCGACAACATGACAATTTCGGGAGAAACCATCGACTACGGCCCGTGCGCCTTCCTCGATGAATATCATCCGGCCAAGAAATTCAGCTCCATCGACCAACACGGCCGCTACGCATTCGGGAACCAACCCACCATCGCCCAGTGGAACCTCACCCGTTTTGCCGAGACCCTCCTTCCCCTCTTGGATGAGGATGCCGACAAAGCCGTTTCCGAGGCGGAAACAGCATTGGAGCGCTTTCCTGATCTCCACCAGACCGCCCTGCAACTCCGCTTCACGTCCAAAATTGGTTTGGGAACCGACCATGCTGAACATTGGCCTCTGGTTGAACGACTTCTGGCCGAGATGAAAACGGCAGAAGCCGACTTCACACTCACCTTTCGCCACCTCACCGAAGCGCTTGAAACCGGGTGTGATGACCCGGTGACCAATCAATTTCCGGAAGAGGACGGCATCCTGAGCTGGCTTGGTGATTGGCGGGGCAAAATTGGTGAAGAAGGAAAACGAGAGGCTCTGAAACGCATGAAAGCGGCCAACCCGGTCTACATCGCACGCAATCATCGGGTGGAAGAGGTCATACAAGCGGGCTACCAGGGAAACTTCGCCCCTTTTCATCTCTTGAATGAGGTCCTGCAGCATCCATTCGATTCTGAGGAGAAGTTTCAGGATTTTGAAAATGCGCCACAACCTGACGAAGTGGTAGAGGCAACATTTTGCGGAACGTGATCCGTTGAAGCCTGATCTTCCGATTGGTCAAAAATTACCCTCTCGGGGTCTGTCCCGGAGTCTCGCAATTGCGCGTTCGGGATTCGTGTTGATCGCGTCACTCGCAATCCTCCGCTTCGACCTCTTCGATATGAATATCCTCAAATGCCGATTCTGTTTTGCGATGTGCGACTGATGGCATCCGATCAGCCAAG
>JBCDHN010000404.1:0-4092 GCA_038749915.1 Verrucomicrobiota bacterium
GAAGAAAGTGTGTTCGCCCTCTAGGCACGCGAAAAGCCTGTAGTTGATCGCAGTGTCGTCTTGCATCCTCTCCACTCGGCGTCGGAGAAGGCGCGCAGCTTGAAGGCGGGGGAGGAATCTTTAACCCACCTAACAGCTTCTTGGTTGATTGTTTCCTTGACGTACTGGAACAGGCGGCGCGTGGCGACATCGCTCCGTACCTCATCGAGCGGATTGAAAATGCAGAGGGAGAAGTGTTGTTTTTGCGAGCGAAGACGTTGGATCCGTCCGTCGTGCTTTCACCGTCCGCGGCCTGGATGACGTCCGATGTTCTGGCTCAGGTGATGGATGAAGGAACGGGGAGCGGCGCCCGTGCCTTGGGGTATGAAGCGCCGTGCCATGGCAAGACTGGGACGACTGATGAGTTTCGCGATGCCTGGTTTGCCGGGTTTACCGATAAAGTGACCTGCGGTGTCTGGGTGGGGATGGATCGTCCACGCACCATTGTTTACAAGGGCTATGGCAGCACGTTGGCGTTGCCGATCTGGACGGGAGTGATGAAGGCGGCAGAGGAAACCGAGTTTGCTGCCGCACCGCTCCAGCCGCCGGTTCCCTTGGTCGATACGATGTTGTGCCGGGAGTGCGGATTGCTCGAAAGTCGGCGCGCAGTTGATCCCTACGGCTACGCGGTGCCGCAAGGGTTGGTGCCTTCAACCGCTTGCACGGGCCACTTTGGTCGCTCGCTGGCCGATGGTCCGGGCGAAGAGGTTCAGCCGATTCGATCGATCGGGCGGCTCATTTTCGGTCGCAAGAAGCGGGATTGAACCGACGAACAGGTCAGTCTTTCAAAACTACGGACTTGAAGTCTCGTGCAGGGTAAAGCTCTTGCGAGTCTTTCGGGTCCGCAGGGTCAATTCCGGAGAACCAGCTTCCTCGGAAGCGACGAATTGGAGTTCAAACCGGTAACTGCCCGCGTCATAGGCTTTACGGACGCGAAGGGATGAGGTTTCCTCAGCGGAGGCGAGCTGCCCGACAATTTCGTTGTCGATCTTCAGGACGGAGCCGGGCCCCGCATCCAAGCGGAATTCATAGTCGTCGGCTTGAGCCAGGTTGAGGATGCCTTCGTAAACGACTACCGCATCGCCCGTGAGGTTGGCGAGGGGAGCAGATGACAGCTGATTGGAGGCGATTCCCCCGGATCGGAGGGGATGGTTGGATTTTTTGATTCCGGCGGCGTCTTTTTCAGCGTGATACACGGTGAAGTGTAACTGGGAAAGAATTTCGGGGGTGAGTTTGGCTGCGAGTTCAGAGCGGTGCCAAGGCAAGGTCTGATCCTGGTATTCCTCGCGCCACTCGGCCACATCATCAGCGGAAACGTCGCGAAGCTGACCACCAAAGGTTTCCGTGGTGTAGCGCACGATTTCAGCCACTTGCTCGTCGGAAAGGATCAGTTCGAGCGGCATCATCGGCTGGGAATATCGTCCATCATCTTTGGCGATTCCCTTGAGTATCAAAGCGGTAAGGAGTTCAGCCTGATCTCCGGTCACGTATTTGGAGGTGTGGAGTGAAGGTGCCAGCCATTTGCTGTTCAGCTTCATTCCAAGTCCGTCAGTCCCGTGACAGGAGGCGCAAATCAGGTAGGTGTTTGAATCGGCAGCGAGAGTGAGCGGAAGTGCAAGCGCGGAGGCAGCGGCGATGAAGGAAGTGGGAATTGTCACGATTGAAATGGCAGTTTGAAGTCCGCTTGGTGGCCTTCCGCCTCATTACGTTCATTTCTAATTCGCGGTTGTTGGAAAAAATTTGGAATTTAGTGGCGGATTGACATCCGTTTTCCCGAAATCCCGGCTCTATTTCTTCACTTCAACTTCGACCCGGCTGATGACCCACTTTCCGTCCGGACTGACGGAGAATTCGAACGAAGTGCTCCCCTCGATCACGTGACGGTTTTCGTCATCGGCGACTACAAATTCCGAGGTGACGGTCGCGGCGTATCCCTCGCCCGACTTCGTGACGTCGGGGCCTTTGAGGACGCGGTGGGAGCGGGTCGGCCAGGCGCGTTCGTATTCGCGGATATCCTGATCGATGTGCTGGCGGTCGAGCAGACCTTGATCAAAATACCAAACCTGACCACCGTAGTAGTTGAGCTGAGAGTCGGTGGAATCCGAATCGCCGGCCGCGAGGTAGGACCGGACCAGCTCGGCGAGGCTTTGTTCGGTCGATTTGGTCGGTTTGGGATTCTTGGTGTCCTTCACGGGCTTCGCGCGAAACGTGGTTGGATCCGGATACTTGGCCCGAACCAGTACCGTGGCATCCCGAACGCTTTCAATCACGCCATCGGAAGGATTCTGCGACGGGGCGGGCAGCGCCAAATCCCGGGTCAGCTGCGCCGCGGCAAGGAGCTTGTTCGATTTAATGGCGTAGTTGACATTCTCGGGGAAATCGCCGGTCAGCTCAACCATGCGCATGCGGTCGAGCTTGGACGTTACGATGCCAACCACCTGGCCCTTCGAATTCGCGAGAGCGCCCCCGGAGTTGCCCGGTTGAACCGGCAGGCTGATCTGGAATTTGAAGTCGTCGTCGTGAAGCCCCATCAAGCCGCTGATGTGTCCCTTCGAATACTTCGGAGAGACGCCCTGAATCTTGGGATTGGGAAAGCCGATCGTGAAAACATCGTCGCCGAGGCGACAGGAATCGGACGAAGCGATGGAGAGAAAAGGAGGCTTGGTATCGAGGTCAATTTTGAGGATCGCGATGTCGGCATCCGGAAAATTGCTGATGATTTTGGCGAGGTAACTCTTCCGCTGATGAAACACGATGACTTCGCTGGCTCCACGAATGACATGACTGTTTGTCGCGATGAAGCCCTCTGGAGAGATGAAAAATCCGGTGCCGGACGAAGGGCCTTTCGCGCTGTCGCCAACGACGATTCCTGCAGCAAACCAGGCTGCCAAAATTCCGAGGATAAGGTGTCGTAGCGAGTTCATCATCTTGAGTTAGACTTTGGTTCCAAAGAATTTGCGAGCCATGGAGACGACCTTGTTTTCCTCCATCCCGGCAAGGCCTTCCATGACGCGATCGGCCAGGCGCAGAAAGTCGCCCAGCTCTTCCATCTGCCGATGAAACTCGACCGCCTCGTCCGCCTTCAACTTGGTGGTTTTCTCGGAGCAACGCTGCAGAACTTCAATCGCGGGCGAAATTTCGCGTCGTTTCCGTTCTCGCGCAATGGTGCAGAACATCTTCCAGACGTCTTTTTCGGCCTCGAAGAATTCCTTGCGCTCGCCTTTGCGGATCACGCTCTTGATCAGGCCCCACCCAACCAGGTCGCGCAGATTGGTGTTGGCATTGCCGCGGCTAATGTGGAGATCCTCCATGATTTCATCCGTGCTGAGCGGCCCGGGACTGACAAGAAGCAGGGCATGAATCTGGGCCATGGTGCGATTGATACCCCAGGCGTTGCCAATGGCGCCCCACTGCGTGACAAAGTCGTCGCGAGCTTCGATCAGGGTTTCTGCTTCTTCCGATTTGTTCATCTTTTTCAAGATTTTCTGAAAATCCAGAACATGCAAGCTTTGGCAGCAAGACTTTCTTACTTTGCCACAACGTCACTCTTCTTCCAACCATAACGAATCGCTTGAGCTTCGATCTTGGCGTCATCAGGTGCGGCAAATGAAGCGGTGTAGAGTTGCCAACGTTGGTTGGGCAAAACGCGGTAGGCAATAGAGGCGCCTTCGGACGCACTCGTGATCTCGACCATGCCACTCGATCGCTTGATCTCGGGATTCGCGGTCTTGGGCTGTTTCCCGTTCGGCGGCCAGAGTTTCTTGATCAGTTCGGCTTCGGAAATCTGGCCGAGATCGCCAAACTCTTTCGCCCATGCTTCGTGAGCGGCCCGGAGTTCGGCCAACTTGTCGGAGAACTGCGGATCGGCTGCGAGATTGACGACTTCATCCGGATCCCTCTCGGTATCGTAGAGCTCCTCCTCCGGCTTGGTTTGCTCGAAGAACTGCCAATCGTTCTCCCAACGTTCGCCTGCCGCGATTTTCGCGTTGATCGACTTCATGATCGGAGCCTGGTCGCGGTAGGGAAGAAAGCCGATGTAGGGAAGGTCAGTCC
>JBCDHN010000405.1:0-4090 GCA_038749915.1 Verrucomicrobiota bacterium
GCTTCCCACACTGCGCATAACTCGGACCGTAGATCGACAGATCCCCAAAATTCGCCGCATACACAAACGTCGCAAACGCCAGCTTCGGATTCGGCGAATCCAGCGCCAGCGCCGCCATCTTCACAAACTTCTCATTCGCCCGATCGTTGACCACCGAGTCCGCCTCAAAACTCGTCTCGATATGGAAACACACCAGCCGCACCATCGCCTGATTCCTCTGCTTCGGCGTTAGGCCAAACGCCTCCCAGTGCACCATCTCCGCCCGCACCTTCTCCGCCAGCTCCGCAGCCATCTCCATCGTCAGTTCATACGCCTCCACAATCATCCGCTGCAGCGGATCCGCCACCTCCTCCATCTCATTCGAAAGCAGGATATTATTCTCCACCACATCAAACCCACTCTCATCCTCGCTCGCCTCCTCACTCATCCCCAAGCGATTGCTCATCACCACCGGCTGCCAATCCCCCGCATCCAAAAGCCCCTGCTCCTCCAGATCGCCTAACATCCCCCAATCATTATCCCTGATCAGCTGGATAATCCACACCGCAAAATCCCGCTCAATCCTCGGCATCGAACCCAGATCCTTCTCCCGAGCCCGGCAGAGCTCACGCCACTGTTCAGGACTTCGCTTCATTGGACAACTCCTCAACCAGATTGAGACCACTTTCTTTTGTATAATTCCGTTGCCAGGAAACGATCGCCTCCCGTGCCGAATCATGACCTTCGTTGCAGGCCAGACAATGGAGAGCCTCAATGGCACAGCCTCGTCTATCGTTGGGAGTTGATCGTGCTGCTGCATAATACAACTTCGCCACTCGTTCTTTCTGCCATTGAGGAAGACATTCAAACGAGTAGTCACAGAGCTCATCACACAATAGACCCGACTCCTTAACAAACTCCCAGAATGCAGGAATCGGTTTCCAGTAATCCTCGTTTGGAGTGAACTTCACTTCGTCGTTAGTGAAAAAATCGCGGTCAGGTCCAACTCTTCGATTCATACTCACGATGCTTATTGCGATTGCGTTAGTGAAACAGGATACCGCTCATCCATATACCAATCTCCCGGACGCAGTCTTGAACCCTCAATCCCCTCTGGAGGACACTGGCGATAAGGAAAAGCTAGAGTCAGATCAGCATTCAACAGAAACAACTCGCCCTCCGGATTTCTCGCCTTGAGAAATTCATCTGGCGCCGCCACAACCTCCCAGCCCTGCGGCAACACCGGATCAGTATCCGGAACTCCAAAGATAAAATCAGAATTTCCGAACATGCTATGCAGGAGTCGGAAGTTCCTCGATCGAAGTCACCCAACGATTCTTCCCCCGCTCAGGATCGAACACCTTCGTCCGCACCTTCCGAAACCCCGCCTTCGCCAACGCCTTCGAATTCGAGTGAACACTCACCTCCGTTTTTGCCGAAACGTGAATCTTACTTTTCCCGAATGCCCGAACCTCATTTCTCCGCTTCTGCCTCAACCGCTCCTTCTTCCGTTCCTCCTCCATCACCAAAAGTAGAATCTGCGCACGAGTCAAACGGATCGTAGTTTCCATAATGGATAATTATTTCAGCACTCCTAACAATCCGTCAAACATTATTTTCTAGTTAGTATGATTTTCGCCAAAATTCAAAAACCACCGTTTGACAGAAATCGCCCATTCTTCGTCACCCGAAAAGGTCGAAGTCGACACCGTGAACCCGCTTCGCAAGTTTGCCCTAAACTTGCCCTGACAAGCGGGCTAAGTTGTTTCCCCCGATAGTTTGGTTAGAATACACGGTTTTGAAGACCGCGGGGGCCACCAGGCACCCATCTCACTCCTTAAACGGTTTCAGTGATCGGCTCTGTCGAATTGCTGAGCGTCATCAACTAAAACTGCTCGAATCACTTCATGGTCAGTCGCTCTGATCGCAATGGATTGCAAGGCGTGTTTTTCTGGTGAGCTGCAGCGGTCCAAGCGCAAAACGCGCTCTCATCCTGAGCTTGTCGAACGATGGTGCCTGGTTGGTGCCACTAATAGTATTTTGCGAGCGGTGCCTTCCAAGCCTGCTTCAGTTTGGCAATCTCCAAATCGATCGCCTTATTGACCCTTAAATTGCCGGAGTTGGCCACAGTCTTTCCAATTTTTAGCGCGTCTCCCCCGAAGTGGTTCAACACCTGATCGACCTTCACGGGATCAACTTCGATGAGGATCCGTCCCGGCGCTTCGGCGAAGAGTTCTGCGGGGGATTGCTCGATCTCTACTTCAACTCCGGCAACTTCGGAGAAGGACATCTCCGCGAGGGTGGTGAGGAGGCCTCCTTCGGAAACGTCGTGTGCCGAACGAATCCAACCGGATTTCACAGCATGGTAGTAGTTCCGATACAGCGCAAGGTTGGCTTCCAAGTTGGTTTTGGGCACCGGTTGACCGCCAATCCTCAATTTGCGAGCGAGGACACTGCCCCCCAAATCCGCCGTGGATTTGCCCAGAAGCATCAATATGGAGTCAGCCTTCGTGATCGAGGAGCCGATGATGTGGTCGGCGCATTCGACGATTCCCATCCCGCTCAAGAGGAGCGTGACAGGTATGGAGATCGATTCACCATCGACCTCAAAGTAGTTGTAAAACGAATCCTTGCCGGAAACGAAGGGAGCTTGATAGGCCAAGGCAGCCTCAGCCATGCCTTTGCAGGTCTCGACAAGTGCACCGAGTTCCCGGGTATCATCGGGATTCCCCATGCAGAAGTTGTCGAGAATCGCGATCCGATCGGGATCTGCCCCGACCGTCACCAGTTGGCGAACACATTCGTCGACAACAGCGGCACCCATGGCGTTGGGATCGGTTTTTCCCCATTCCGGAAGGATCGACAGACTCATGGCCATGAGCTGGCTGCTGCCATCAACGTGCATCACCGCTCCGTCCTGGGGCCCGTCCCCTTTCGCTCCCGAGAGGGGCTTGAGATAGGTGTTTCCCTGCACTTCATGGTCGTATTCGCGAATGACGGGAGCACGACTACAAATGGCGAAGTCAGACAGAACTTCCAGGAGCGTCTGGCTTAGATCAAGATCGTCGAGACTGGGAGCAGATTCGGTCGGAGGCGGTGTCCATTCACTGGTGCGGTGCTGGCGGGGAGCGGTGTGAAGGGCGGAGTTGTCGAGTTCGCAAACCAATTCGCCGTTGTGCCGAACCTTGAGAATTCCAGAGCCGTCAGCCTGCCCCAATACGCACATTTCCGTTTCGTAGATTTCCGCGAGACGCTCCAGCTGAGGAAGAGACTCCTCCTTCACGGCAAGAACCATGCGTTCCTGGCTTTCCGAGATGAAGATTTCCCAGCTGACCAGCCCTTCTTCCTTCAGTGGTGCGTTTTCGAGGTAAAGCTCGCCGCCGATCTCACTCAGCATTTCCCCAGCGGCCGAGGAAAATCCTCCCGCGCCGCAATCCGTGACAAATTCAATCAGGCCCTGCTCGCGCGCATCGAGGATGAAGTCGCTGACCTTCTTCTCTTCGATGGGGTTTCCAATTTGCACTGCCTGGATGTCTTCCTGATGGCTTGCGTCGTCGAGGGCCATGGATGAGAACGTGGCGCCTTTGAGGCCATCGCGACCGGTTCGTCCGCCAACGGCGACCACTTTCATCCCGGCTTCCACAGTTTTTGGGATATCTTCGATAGGAATGACCCCGGCCGTCCCGCAATAAACCAGCGGGGTGTAGATGAAGGCTTGATCAAACTGAATCGCTCCGGAAACAGTGGGAATGCCCAGTCGATTCCCGTAATCGCGAACGCCGCGAACGACACCACGCATGATGCCAAGCGGATGAATCACATCGTCTGTCCGAAGCTCCTCGGCCTTGGTATCAGGAGGGCCAAAACAGAAGACGTCCAGATTCGCGATCGGTTTGGCGCCTTTACCCGCGCCGAGAATGTCGCGAATCACGCCGCCAAGCCCGGTGTTTGCTCCGGCATAGGGTTCAATCGCGCTTGGATGGTTGTGGGTTTCCGCTTTCAGGCAAATGGCGAGATTCTCATCAAGCTTGATAAAGCCTGCATTGTCGTCAAAGGCTGCCACCACAAAGCCCGGTTTCTTTTCACGAATTTGATCGGTGACCGCTTTGAC
>JBCDHN010000406.1:0-4085 GCA_038749915.1 Verrucomicrobiota bacterium
GAGAGCATCGCGGTATAAGATGGTCGGCGATCGACTTCGCCGTCGAAGTGAGGGCAGCAGCTTCCCTTGAGAAAGCCGAGACAGGGAAGCACTCCCAGCGGCCAGACGGAATCGGTGACGCCTTGCTCGAACCAGCAAATTGCTCCCGCGCTGACGCCGCCGAGGACGGTTCCGTTTTCCAACGCTGTTTTCAGAACGTTGTCGACGCCCCATTCCCGCCAAATCGCGAGCATGGTTCGAGTGTTGCCGCCACCTACGTAAATGAAGTCCTGGCTGAGGAGTCGTTCTTCCCATTCTGGTTTCACGACGCCAAACATCGAGACGCAGGTTGGGGTGGCGCCCAGTTGGGTGAAGGCTTCGTAAAACCGGGCCGTGTATGCGTCGTCCTCCCGGCTCGCCTGCGGAAGAAACCCTACTTTGGGATTCGATTTTCCGGTTTGCTCAAGCATCCACTTTTCCATCCGGAGATCGTCAACGGATCGACCGAATCCACCTCCGCCGCTTGCGATAATCTGTTGCTTGGCGCTCATGCCGGGACCTTAGCTTTCGTTGTGCCGGATGAAAGCCCGAATCTATCAGGCATACCGTTTCGCTTCGGGCAACGGCCGGAGTTGGAGATTGGCTTCAAGTCGTGATTTTGCGCGAAACTCGCGCGGCGAAGTGCCCTTCTGTTCGCGAAAACGACGATTGAAGTTCGACAGATTGGCAAAGCCGCTTTCCAGGGCGACGTCCGTGATTGGCAGGTTGGTCTCCAAGAGAAGGCGGCACGCTTCGCCAATGCGAAGTTCATGGAGGTAGTGCACGAAGGTCTTGCCGGTGTTGGCTTTGAAAAAGCGGCAGAATGCCTGAGGAGTCAGGTTGGCGACTTTGGCGGCGTCTTCCAAATGGATCGGCTCGGTCTTGTTCTTTTGCAGAAAACGGACCACGCGGTCGACCCGCTCAATCTGATCACGGCGTAGCGAAGGCTGGTAACCGAGGCTGGCCAGTGGGGTGCGGTCACTGGATTTGGCCAGCGTTCTCAGCAACAGCAAAAAGCTGGCAAACTGCTCCATCTCATCCTGCTCTTTCATGTTCAGAATCAGGTCAGCTGCAAGTTCGCGAGTCTTCCCATGGAATTCGAATCCGCGATTGGCGGCCATGAGCAGATCGCGAGCCGGAGCCATCTCGTCGCGCTCCAGAAGTTGTTCGCCCAAGGTCTCGGCTGAAAACTGAACCACCGCTACCGCTGGCCGATCCCAGTCTTTTTCCTCGGGTTCCTTTGGGTGGAGCGCATGGGGAATGTTCGGCCCGTTCATGAAGAGCGTGCCCGGCTGCATGCGTCCGATGTGGTCGCCAGAAATGAACTCACCCGTGTTTTTGAGGATGAGAAGAATGTCGATTTCCGGATGGAAATGGTAAACCGGCCAAACGTCCCGATCGATTTTGAAAACGAACGAGCGTCGGTGGGTGGTGGGAACGTATTCGAACTGTGGTCGAGCCATGGCAATGCCCTAAGGCAACGTGGGAAGAAGTGGTGCGCCAGCGTCGTCAATCGTATAAACGGCGTCGTATTGCTCGAGGGCAGAAATCAAACCGGACATCATCTGCTTCAGCTCGTCCGGATTTGAGTCGGCGAGGTTGGTGGATTCGAAAGGGTCATCTGCCAAATTGAAAAGCTGATAGTTTCCTCCCTCAAACTGGATCAGCCCTCCTGAGGTCTTGGTTTCGGGCAAGGTGTGATAGACGACTTTCCAGTCCCCATCCCGCCAGCTTGTCCAGTAGTTGCTTCGATGAGGTCCGTGCGGATAGTGCATCAGAAATTGCTCGGGACGGGAGGAGTCGGCTTTACCAGTGAGCAGGGTTTGCAGGGGGATTCCGTCCATCTGGTGATCGCGTGGCATTCCGGCACCGGTGATCTTGAGAATCGTAGGAAAAATATCCTGAACTGAGGCGACCTGACTCTGAATCACGCCCGCGGGAATGGGGAGTTGCTTCTGAAATGTGTTCTCCGGATTCGGCTTGGCCCAGGCGGCGATGAACGGAACACGCATGCCTCCCTCGTAGTGAGCCCCTTTTTTTCCTCGAAGCGGTGCAGAGCAGGCAACCTCATGTTGATGGCCGAGTGGTGCGTCGGAACCGTTATCACCCACGAAAATGACGAGTGTGTCTTCAGCAACTCCAAGCTCGGTAAACTGGTCCAGCATGTCGTCCAGCGATTTGTCCATGCCTTCCATCAGAGTTGCGAAGGCCTTCGCGTTTTTCGGCTTGTCAGAGTCGGCGTAGTTAGCCTCGAATCGTGGATCGGACTCGAAGGGTGCATGCACAGCATAGTGAGAAAAGTAGAGGTAAAAAGGCTTCTTCTCTTCAACGGTCTTGGCGATGATCTTCTTGGTTTCGATGGTGAGTGCTTCGGTAAGAAACGTATCGCTCCCGTGATATTGCTCCAGATGAGGGACGGCGGACTTCGCGCGCCTCTCGATCAACGCGCCATAGTTCTTCTCGGCAAAATAGCTCCCGGGCGCTCCGAATGAACGACCTCCGATGTTGACGTCGAAGCCGAGATTCAGAGGCTCTTCTCCGTCGGTCTCTTCGGGCCCGAAGTGGCCTTTCCCCACGTGAATCGTGCGATAGCCAGCTTCGCGAAGTTGGGCAGGGAGAGTGACATCTCCTTTCTCCAGACCTTTCCAATCCCAGTCTGGAGGTCCGTTCGTTCCAGCATTGTTGGTCCACGGATTGATCCAGTTCGTTGCCCGATGACGGGCCGCGTTCTGGCCGGTCATGATTGAAATTCGGGTCGGCGAACAAACGCTCATCGCGTAGAAATTGTTGAAGCGAATCCCTTGTTCAGCAAGCCGCTCCATTCCTGGCGTCCGGTAAAAATCATTGAGCGGGTAGCGTTTCGGGTTCCCGGATTCATCGGTCAGAAATGGAACCGAAGTGTCCATGACGCCCATGTCATCGACGAGAAACACCATGATATTGGGTTGCGAAGCGAAGGCGGGAAGTGCCAGGATCAAGGCAAACAGGCAGACGAAGCGAGAAATCGATAAAATCATGAAAAGTGGGGTTGTTTTCAAGTCCCTATGAGGGCGGCAATTCGGCCGCTTTGCAACCTGAGTTGTTCTGAGATCTGCTCGTTTTTTGACGGAATCCTTTCTTTTTTGGCAGAAAATGAGGGAAAATCGTATCGTTATCGGCCAAATCGGACCTAGCCAGGATCGCTGGAGTTCTTCATGGTGGAAGCCAATGAAATCCCTGACGATCCTTCTGACTCTTGGTCTGGCGACGTGCCCCGCATTCTCCGAAGCGCTGAAACCCAACCTGCTTATCGTTTTCACCGACGATCAAGGGTACGGCGATGTTGGGTGTTATGGGAATGAGAAGATCAAGACTCCGCGGCTGGATCAATTGGCGGCGGAGGGAATGCGGTTCACCAATTTCTATTCGCAGAATGTCTGTGGCCCAGCCCGTTCAGCACTGCTCACGGGGCGCTATCCCAGCCGGAGCAAAGGGTGGGGGATGCCGGCTGAGGAGATCACTTTTGCGGAACTCATGAAGGAAGTTGGCTATGAGACGGTTTGTATCGGGAAATGGGATGTCTCCAATCGGAAGGCGATCATTCCACGCATGCCGAACGCCCAGGGGTTCGACTACTATTTTGGTCCACTCGGCGCGAACGATGGCGGTAAGGTTCGGTTTCACGAAAACAACGAGCCTGCGGGGGAGACCAACGACATGGGAAGCCTGACTCGGCTCTACACCGACAAGGCCATCGATTTCCTCAAGAACCAGCGTGATCCGGAAAAGCCATTCGTGCTCTATGTCGCGCACACAATGATGCATACCATCATTGATGCGTCTTCGGAGTTTCAAGGGAAGTCGGAGGGCGGATTGTATGGAGATGTCGTCGAGGAGTTCGATCATGAAACCGGGCGCCTGCTGGACACGCTCTCGGAATTGGGATTGCGGGAATCCACGCTCATTCTCTTCACGTCGGACAATGGGCCGTGGAACCAGCCCGCGTATTACGAGTCGAAGAAAGGACATCCCGAAGGTTCGGTTTTTTGGGGAACAGCCGAGCCGCTTCGGGCTGGAAAGGGATCAGC
>JBCDHN010000407.1:0-4078 GCA_038749915.1 Verrucomicrobiota bacterium
AGCGAGCTCATGCGTTCCATTTACTACGCCCTGCTTCAAAAAATGCGTCGCGATGGATTTCAGGTTCTCAATCAGCGTTATCGGTTGTCCGGATGGCAGAAAATGATGTTGCTGACCCGGTCAATGGTTTTTGGCGGAACTTGATTTCCTCCTTTGCCGTTTGAGCAATCCGAGGTATTCAAGGGAAGTGAAGACCACGATTTCGATTTTGTCCCTGGCCACATTGTTTTTGGTGGGCTGCCAGGAAGAAGGTGCAGATTTGCCGGAACCAACGCGCTACGGCGAGTTTGATCGTGCACCCCAGGTTCTGTTTCGTCAGCCGACCGAAACCGTGGTTGCGTATCTCGAGAATTTCAAGAATCTGGCCGACAGCACGGAAGCGGCAGCAGGAAACCGGATCCTGCAGATTCGTGATCAAGACCGGATCCTCACTGCGGTCGTGAACGAGGTCATGTGTAACGAAGTGCATGTTTCCGGCCGAATCGGCGATTCCATTTTTCCCAAGTCCGCGATCGACTTCATCAAATTGCGCGATGCCTATGGTGGCGCCGGTCTCTACTGGGCGCTGCTGGAGGAAACGCCCAATTACGGGGAAGGCGGAGCTACCTTGGGTGGGCGCCAATCCTGGGAATCGCTGGATGGAACAGCGACGGCCGAGGTTACCTGGAGATTTGACGAGCCGGACGGGAGGAACGGAAACTACGAAATGGAATTCCGAAACTCGGGCAAGATCAGCGCACCCGTAGCCGCGCGTTAACTTGGACATTGGCCTGCTCGCCTTCAAACGCGCTCAGGGTAGAACTCGTTCCGAAGCCGCCGTTGCTGATGGTCCCGAACTCAAGTTGGAGTTCATAGCGGACTCCGTTCACGGTCGGGAGGTTGAAGGTCTGATCAGCGAAAACAACACTGTCAGCACTGGCGAACGGATCGTCACTGTTCGGTGAGCTGACGAGTTCGAACGGGATGTCGATCGTCGCCGTCATTGCGGGTTCGTTGAAGCTCAGGTCCAGTCGAAGCGTTACCTCTGAAGCGTCACTCTGGTTGAAGGTCGATCCGTTGTAGTAGCTCAGCATGCCCATCTGGAAGGTTTGTCCCACGCTGACGCCGCCGAAGTTGGAAGGCTCGAACCCGAGAGAGTTTTCCGTGCCAACCCGCTGCTCGACGCCATTCACAACAATCGTGGTATTTCCATGGACGATGCTGCTGCTGCCATTCCCTGGGGTTGTAATTTGGTAAACCAGATTGGGGCCGCCAATGGGGTTGTACCAGTAGGTGTCGGCAATTCCTTCAAAGTTCTCAACCAAAGGCCTGAAGGTGCGGGAACGTGTTGAACTGTCGCGCCAGCTCGTGGGATCCAAGGTCTTGGCTTTTGCCTGGAGCCGCTGATTGGGAAGAATCTCGATTGGAGAGCCGCTGTAAGCCTGCCAGCTTCCGCTGCCGACCCGGTATTCGAGGTAGGAAACTGCGGACGAGTTTGGGTTGCTGATGGATACATACAGCGGAAAGGAAGAGGCCGAGTGGTAGGTGTTTCCCGGCGTGAAATTCGGCCGGCGAAGTCGTGATGGTAAGGGAGGCTCTGGGTCGCCACCGCTACCACCTCCGTCTGAAGTGCCTCCGCTCCCGCTTCCACCTGATCCGGAGCCCGAGCCGCTGCCAGAGCTGCCCGACCCCGATCCGCTGCCACTTCCGGAGCTACCCGTGCCACTTCCGGAGGATCCGGAACCGGTGCTCCCTGATCCCGAGCTCGAACTTGCGGCACCAGGATCGGTGATCGTGATGGAGGTCGGCGAGGGGCTGTCGAGAGGGGTGGAATCCGAGTAGGTCCAGACCCAGCCGTCATTGGGATTCAGGTCAATGGGTGATGCTTCCCGGTTTTCAGTTCCGTAGTCGGCAGCAGCCATGGCATCATCAAGACTGAAGTAGCTGACCCCGTTGGCACCGGAATTGGTAACCACGAATCGCGAGCTAGTGGAATTCCAGATCGCTCTGGCGCGGGTGGTGGTGGATTCGCCGGGTGACTGCATGACCACAGCCAATCGCTTATCGACCATGGAAGAGCGGAGGCCGGCAAAACGCTCCGCCGAGCTGTCTGTCCGGCGGGTTTTGAGCTTGTCGATGACGGACTGGGGATCGGATACACCGGAAAGGTCACCACCGTTGATGAGGTAGATCTTAATCGCGGAATTGATGCTGGAGACATCCGATTCCAGCTTCGAAAGCTTGGCCGACTCATTGATGCCCCCGGTCGAGATGACGGCGATGGACGAGAGAATGCCGATGATGGCGACAACCAGAAGAGCTTCCAGCAGCGAAAAGGCTTGGTTGTCTTTTTTGCGAAAGTCGAATCCAGAATGTGAGATCAGGTTCATAATTGAGAGCGGGTTAATGAGTCTAATCTCAACTTAAACCATAATTATTATAATATTCAAGATTTTGATTCTCGATTTTTGGAGAAATGTGGTTTTTGAGAATCAGGACTCCGTTTTTGGAGCCGGGGGCGCTGTAAGTTTTGAGGCGGCTCTTATGCGCCGAACTGCATCATTCCTCCCTGAAATCAGCCATATCGTGATTCGAAGGTTTCTCCCGCATTTTCTAATCTGTTCCAATTACGAGTATCGGTTTTTCGCCAGTCGCCACTCTCAAAACTGCCAGTTTCGAATTTTGGAAGTCCAGTCGCGCCACCAGGTCTTGTGGAAAGCGAACTCATGCTTCGCTGAGTCGAAGGACAAGTGCCCATTGCGCCGATGATAGCGCGCAAATTCACGGGTTAGTTCACGAACGGTTACATCCGTGTAGGATCTGGGAAATCCGTCGGTGAACACAGGCGCTTTTGGGAGTGTCACCTGCGCATAGTTCGAGATGGCCCGTCTCATGTCATGGATGTTTTGAAGTTCGATTTGGGGAATGACGACATCAAACAGATCGCCCGGAGTCAGGTTGCTATCCGGCACACCGAGAAGTGAAGGCAAAATGAAAACCCCAATGCAATCGCCGTGCTTTTGGTCTTTATAGCTGACCTCCACCTCGATGCGCGCGGAGTGAAGGATGGGCAGCTCGGCCCCAGCCAGGTAGTAGGAACGTTTTTCTTGCTGCCCGGTAGCGACCGGATCAGATGCCCAATACCCCGGCTTGTCGATTTTCCAACCGGTGGAGGCATCGCGAAACGATAGATTGATTTCAGGTCCGGGCGCCAACTCGACAAATTGAAGCAATAACATCACCGAAGTCAGATGCGGACTGGTGGGTTCACGCCGCGTTGCCGTATCCCAGTAAACTTCGCCAAGTCGGGAAATTTGAATTTCTCGGGTTTGCGTGTGGGTAAGTTCAACCCACTCGTCAGCCTCCATTCGAGCCAAAACTTGCGATCCCTTTGTGCCCATCTGCACGAAAAGCAGACGAACGAGGCTTCCATTAGGCATCGAAACCACAGCATTGGAATCTGCTTCAAAGCGGATGAGAGACGAGGGGATGGATCCCGATTCATCAGGACGAGTCGCAGTTGGCGAGCTGTGCCAGTCCGAGCGGCGAAAGCCGGCGACCATCCCGAGCGCCACCAGTAGGACGACGATTCCGGAAATGGTAAGTTTTTGATTCAAGTGACTTCAGTTTCCCAAAACTCAAACTGATGTCCATCCAAGACCACGACAACTCGCGGTCACGTTTGAGCTCACAGCCGGTTGCGAAGAGAGAATGGATCGCTCGTTTGAGTTCCGGAATCCACCTCAGGGTTTTGAGACTGAATAGTTCCACCGATTGCAGATTCCAAGTCTCAGACCTCCCGCTTTCCTGATTTACGATATCAGTTTGGGGGTTACGTTCCCCACAGTTTTTCCCCCTGATGTTTTTTGGAATCGATACTGTTTTCGCGCTGTATTGCCTTCTTGGTAGCGGCCAAGCTGCGATCACTTCTTACGACCAGTCGATGGATCGTCCCAGCTATGCCGCGCTGGATGCAGCCTGGGCGGCGATCGCGGCGGAAGGAATTCCCGTTTCCTCGATCGAAACTCTGGCGGTTATCGACTTCACCAAGCCTTCTTACCTGAGGCGAATGGACATCTACGAGCGCGGCCATTGTCGG
>JBCDHN010000408.1:0-4076 GCA_038749915.1 Verrucomicrobiota bacterium
AGCGGTTCAGGATCAACTCTGAAGGAGTTGCGGACCGATTCGGATCCCTCTTCAGGGATCACAATGATGGATGGGGCCGGTCCTTGGGTAGCCCTTCACTGCGTTCCGGACAACCCAAGGCTGATGGTGCGCAACGGCTTTGCCGTGGTAGAAAAGGCCAAACTGTTGGGCTGCTTTTAGGACATATGGATTCTGGACTTTTTCTTCACTAGCTGAAGCCCCAATGAAGCGACGAGGTTCATTCTAGCCGACGGAATGTGGCGGTTTCTTGAAAAAGGCGAAAATCCCAGAGACAGGTTAGCGTTTTTGCCTAGAACTACCAGACGATGACTTCTACCACTCGCCAGTTTTTTGGGACGGATGGCATTCGCGGAATGGCGAACGTTGAACCGCTAACGCCGGAAACCGCCCTTCGCTTGGGCCAGGCTGCGGCCGAGGTGTTGCTGAAGGACAGCAAATCGCTGGATTGGCCCCGGTGCATCATTGGGCGCGATACGCGTTCCAGTGGCGACATGTTGGAAGCGGCGTTCGCTGCGGGGATGGCTTCTGTTGGAGTCGATGTTCAGCTGGCGGGCGTGATTCCGACCCCGGCGGTGGCGTATTTGACGCGCACTTCGGGAGCAGCGGTTGGTGTCGTCATCTCAGCCTCGCACAATCCCTTTCACGACAACGGGATCAAGTTTTTCGGCGGGGATGGTTACAAGCTGGCGGATGCGACCGAGTTGGCGATCGAAGCGTCGCTCCTCTCAACCGATCGCGTGGGGGAGAGCGCTCGGGCGAAGCCGGGCAAAGTGGGGAGGATCAGCGAGTTGGAGGGAGCGGTCGATCAATACATCCATTCCGTGATTGATGGCTTAAGCACCGACACCAAGTTTCTATCGGGAATCAAAGTCGCGCTCGATTGTGCGAATGGTGCCTCCTCCAAAACCAGTCCGGCCGTGCTGGAACATCTCGGAGCCGAGCTGGAAGTGCGGTTCAACGAGCCGAACGGGGTCAACATCAACGCAGATTGCGGGGCGACTCACGACGAGGCGATTTCGGCAATGGTTCGCGAATCAGGGGCGCAGGTGGGGATCTCACACGATGGCGATGCTGACCGATTGATCATGTGCGACGAAACCGGTGACGCACTCGACGGTGATGAGGTGCTGGCGATTGCGGCAACCTCCCTCGCCAAGCGCGGACTTCTCACCACCAACTCGATCGTGGCGACGGTCATGTCGAACTTCGGCCTAAACGACACACTTTACGCGTTAGGTGGCGAAGTGATACGAACTGCAGTAGGCGATCGTTACGTGATTGAGGCGATGCAGGAGAAAGGGCTGAATGTCGGTGGTGAGCAAAGTGGGCACCTGATTTTTCACGACTTCTCGACCACAGGTGACGGGATCGTGGCGGCCGTCCAAATTCTTCAGATCATGGCTGCGGAGGAGAAGCCGCTCAGTGAGTTGCGCAAGTGCCTGACCAAGTTTCCCCAGGCAAAGCGCAACCTCTCGATCAGCTCAAAGCCACCGGTCGAGGAATTGGAGGCTGCGAGCCAGATCATCGCCGAAACCGAGGCGAAGCTGGGATCGGCAGGCCGGGTTCTGCTGCGGTACTCAGGTACCGAACCGAAAATCCGATTGTTGATCGAAGGACGTGATGCCGATTATATCGAAGGTCAAGCCGAAGAGATCGCGAACGCGATTCTGGAGCAAATCGGTTGAGAGCTAGGGCTTGTCATCGTTACTAACAAAGAAGCCTTGAGCAGCACGAACCTTTTCTAGTCTCAGAATTCCATGTCACAAGATTCCCTCCAAGACGAATTGTTTGCGATTTCGATGGAGATCCCAAATGCCACCTACGCCGTGAAAAGAAAGTTTATGGGAAAGTGGCATATCAGGGCTACCAGCGAATGGGAGTATGATTTTCTTAGTTTGGTTGAACGGCCGGAGCTTGAGGTGACTTCCAGCGGGTATGGAAGGATCCAATTTGGTGCTTTTAACGGGACTCTTGACGCGATGAAGGACGAGTTTCGTCCTGATGATGTCATGCAGTTCTCGTTCCGCGGGTTTGACGAGGATGATGAAGTCAATGGACGGGGTTGTGCTCGGATCGAGAACGGGTTAATGGTAGGACGAATCCTTTTTCATAGGGGAATGATATCTAACTTTGAGGCAGAGAAGTTGCCGCGGGACGGTTAGATAGACCATCAGGAGCGATTGTCGAGGTGGCGATCATCACGCCCATGATGCCGTAGAGCGTTCCGGCCCAGCCGGTGGTGGTCATGACGTGGAACTGGCGAACTGTGGATTGACGGATTTCGTAACCGCGGCGCGAATCACTAGGTAAAGCAAAAATCCAGCTGGGCCCAACATGAAGGCGAAGAACAAAGCCGGAAGAGCGGCGAACCAGGGAACGCGATTTTGCTCTGCGTTGGCCCAAATCCAGGTTCCGATCAACAGATCAAAAGCGAGGTAGTGAAGCCAGCCAGCCAACACCATTCGCGGGTCTTGGAACAAGGCCATCACGCCGCTCAAGCTGTCAAAACCGCCTTCCGCCTTTGGCATACCCACAATAATCATCACGACGTAGGCAATCCCGAGCAAGACGGGAACAATGGCTCCATAGACCATTGGCCTCAGGGCCTTGACCCAACGGGAAGCGATCAACAAGATCCACCCTAACAGGGCAATGGTGTTGACCGCTTTGAAGACGATTTCGAGGTCCATCGATGAGAAAGAGATCGCTTTGAGTTTCGCCTTACCACGCACCCGGGATCGCGAGATCGATGGCGTAGAATCCGGTTCGTGCCGTGATGTAGAGCGTTTGATTGTTGGGGCCGCCAAACGTCACGTTGGCAGGTTTTTCCGGACAGGGAATGGATTCGATCCGTTTCCCGGCTGGAGAAATGACGAGAACTTCCTCGGACGTGAGATAGACATTTCCTTTTTCGTCCAGGGTCATTCCGTCGCTACCACTATCGTAGAACACACGCTTTTCGGAAAGGCTGCCGCCTTCGCCGACGGTAAAGACGAAGATCTTTTTCTCCTCAGTGTCCGCCACGTAGAGCAATTTTTGGTCGAGGCTGAAGATCACACCATTCGGTTTGGTGACCGCGTCCGTCGCCAGACGAATTCCGCCTTCAGCATCGACGTAATAGACGCTCATTTTTTCGAGTTCGCGATCATCGTGATTTTTTCCGTAGCGGGGATCGGTGAAAAAGAACCCTCCGTGTTCGTCCATCACCAAGTCATTCGGGCTGTTCAGCTTCTTCCCTTCGAAAGAATCGACAACGGTTGTGATCGTATCACTTTTTTGTCGGCTGACACGCCGCGCTCCACCTTCGCAATACAACAATTCGCCGTCGGGGCTCCACCACAGCCCATTGGCCCTTCCCGTATTTTCCCGCCAAAGCACGGTTTCTCCCGATTCAGGATCATAGGCGTGGGTCCGCTCGTTCGGGATGTCATTGAAGTAGACTCGGCCATCCGGTCCCTTGGCCGGGCCTTCGGTGAATTTGAAACCGGTGGCAAGCGTGCGGACCTCAGCTCCTTCCGGAACAATTTCAGAACCGAGAGCGGCGACGGCGAAAGGGAAAAGCAGTGAAAAGAGGAAGAAGGGTTTCATCCGGAAACGGAGACTCTGGATCGAATCGGGTCAAGGGAGAGAAGTCGAGTATCCGGTCGAACGTCGTGAGCCGTAAGTTGTCTGAATCGAAACTGGATGTCTGCGTAAACGAAGCATGAACTTATTCATTACAGGAACCAACACCGGAGTCGGCAAAACCTACGTCTCTACCTTAATCTGCAAAGCCTTGGCGGAGCGCGGCGACCGGGTTGCTCCTTTCAAGCCGATTGTTTGCGGGGAACGCGATGATGCCGAAAGATTGTTGGCGGCTTCAGGGCGCGATGGTTTGACCGTGGACGACGTGAATCCACTTCACTTCAAGTCTCCGGTTTCGCCGATGACAGCATCGATGATCGAAAATCGCGAAATTGAAATCGACGACCTGGTTCAAAAAGCGCGCGAATTGGAAGCCGACTCCGATCACATGATCGTTGAGGGCGTGGGAGGCTGGGAGGTTCCCATTTCGG
>JBCDHN010000409.1:0-4063 GCA_038749915.1 Verrucomicrobiota bacterium
CACTCTTCTATCGTCGGTTAGTTGAGGTATCCAGCCGTAGTTTCCGCTGGACCCCAATTAGTCGAGCTGTCAGAGAAGACCTTACTCTGAGGATGGCCAATCGTGCTTGGTCGCTTTGAGGATGCCCAGAATGCGGTCGCGTTCCGTCAGTGACATGTGCGATGAAAGCTCTTCCAGCGAATCACCCGAGAGGGTGGCAGACAGCTGACGATAGACCTCTTGCTTCAGCCATGGAGTGAGGTGATCAAAAACCTCGGAGTAAATCACATAGCTGCAGCGATACTTGAAAAGGCGCTCATAGAGCCTCAGATCTTTTAGCGACCGGCCATCGGCAGTGGGCTTACGATTTCGGCTGAAGGCGTCTGCAAATTCATCGCTTCCTTCAACGCCATCTCCTTCCATTTGATGCTCGTCGCGAAAAAGGAGTCCTTCCACAATCCGGGTGGCCTGAGACTCGATCACCCGCTTCAACGTTCCTTCCGGCACTATGAGAGGAGGCTCTCCCATGGCGGAGCGCATTTCCGCAGTGCGGTATTGAAGCTGGCGAACGCTCAGATTCGCGGCGCTCAGGGTATTGTGCATCGCAATCTGATGCTCGAATATCATCAATGCCACGACATCGCTGCTTCCCTTGGCTGGATATTGGCGGGTATCGAAAACCTGGTCAAGTTGCTCCAATGCGAGATGCGAGTCTTGAACCGGCTCCATCGAAACTTTTTCCTCCGACTCAGAGGCGATGGCGTTGCCCAAGTGCGTTTGGTCTCCCACGGTGCCGGTTACATACCATCCGCCCCAACGTTCCATCACCGGAGTTGATTGATCGACATAAGTAGAGCCCGCATGAAACAGTGGCATCCCGTCTTGCTGAGCAAAAACGGAACGAACCAGACCGCCGGGGATACCTCCGGTTGAAGACCGTTCGTGACAGTTGAGGCAGGAAGCTGGGCGATCAAACCGCTCTGCGCTGGTCTGCTTGGTGGGGTCCACGACATAAAAAACCGCACCCAACTTCGGGTCATAAGTCAAAATTTCGATGCTGCCACCTTTGGCCCAACCGACATAGCAGTTGTCGGAAAAATAGATCGCACGAGGATGGCTTGGACCAATGAGCGAGTTCTGGGCGCTTGTTTTCGAGAAGACGAGGACCTGTGATTCGATCGGAACTTCCAGCTGTTCAAGAACTTGAAGAAGAGCTTCGCGACGGACTGTCGAAAGTTTGAATTCATCCGCCTCGATTTTTTCCTTGAGCACGGCAAACCGATCCGTCGGAGTTGAATCCGAGTAATGAATCGGAGCGGACTCAATATCCACAGCGGAAAGCCGGGAAAGACTCACCGCGACGACGGAGATGACGTAGAAAGCGGATCGAATCATGGTGCGAGCCTTCTACACGGGCTGAAGGCTCTAAAGCTATCAGATCACCAAGCTAAGCAGTCGCTTGCTGACCAATTCGACCAAGACTTCGCGAATTTCTTCGCACTCAATCTTTTCAATCACTTCGTTGGCAAATCCGAGGGTGATCAAGCGTCGGGCCGCCAACTCCGGAATTCCTCTCGCGTTGAGATAGAAGAGTTGCTCCTCATCAATCTGACCGTTGGTCGCTCCGTGACTGCAGCGTACCTGATCCGCGTTAATCTCCAAGCCAGGGAGGGAGTTGGCCTCTGCCTCATCGCTTAAGAGCAAGTTGTGGCAGGTTTGAAAGGAATCGGTCTGGTGAGCCCCCTCATCAACTTGAATCAGTCCTCCAAAAATCGTTTTGGCCTTTCCGAACAACGCATTTTTAAAGAGGAGGTTACTGCGAGCTTTGCCATTGGCGTGGTGCTGCAGCGTGCGCTGGTCAAACTCCCGGGTCTCATCAACCAGATTCAGCCCGAGCAGCTCGCAATCAGCACCGGCACAGGTGAGCTCTGCCGTGCATTCCTGTCGGACCCAATCGGAACCGAAGTTGCCGAAAAAGGGTCGGACTTGAGCGTAGCAGCACGTCTCGGCATGAGCAGCGTGAACAAACTTGCTCGCATCACTGAGTTCCTGAGACAGCGCATAGGTGGTTTTGGCACCGTGTTCCGCAGAGATTGCGGTCGCATGAATCGCCAGATTGCTGGCAGTCTCGGCTCCCTGAATTCGCTCAAAGACGCTGACCACCGAATTTTCCCCTGCCAGAATTATGGTCAGGCTGTGAGCCGCAGTTTTGTCTCCCTCGACCTCGCGAACCAGTGAGATTGGAGTGTCGATTTTGACGTTGGCGGGGACGACAATGCAGGTGCCGACCAACGTCTCGGAAGCTTGAGACGTTGCCATAAAGGCTTCCGAACCTAACTTGCCTTCGAGGTTGGAGAGTTGGGCCTGAACGGCGTCGCCATACTTCTCAAGCCCTTCTTCAAGGGTGAGGACTTCGATTTGTTCGTCGGCACCGTCGAGCAACGGCTGGCTTGGTGGAGCCGGCGAGAACTCGTCAATTGAAGACCGTTTCAGGTTCGCAAATCTCCACTGTTCGTCCGTTCGCTTTGGCCAGCTCAATTCGTCAAGACGAGTTGCGGCTTGAGCGCGAAACTGGGAAATGAGCGGATTTGAGGCTGACACGGAAGGCTGATGCACAGATTTGGGATGGAGTTGGGCAGATTGGGACATAGTTCGAGGGAGTAAAGCGATTTAACCAACAGAACCTTCCATTTCGAGGTCGATTAACCGTTTGAGTTCAACGCTGTATTCCATCGGAAATTCACGGACGAGATCGTTGACAAAGCCGTTCACACTCAAGCTCATGGCTGCGGCTTCACTAAGGCCCCGCTGGCGCATGTAGAAAATCTGCTCCTCACTCACTTGGCTGACACTGGCCTCGTGCTGGGTTGCGTTTTGATTTCCGCGCACGGTGATGGCGGGATAGGTGTCGGTGCGGCTGTTGGCGTTGATAAGCAAGGCGTCGCATTCCGTATTGTTTTTGCAGCCCTTGAGGTGACGAGGGATGTGAACCTGTCCGCGGTAGGTCGATCTTCCCTCGCCAACGCTGATGCTCTTGGCAACGATGTTGGAAGTCGTTTCGTCAGCCGCATGGATCATCTTTGCCCCGGTGTCCTGATGCTGTCCATCATTGGCCAAGGCGATCGAGATGACTTCACCGCGCGCTTTTCGACCCTTCATGATCACCCCGGGATACTTCATCTTAAGCCGGGAGCCGATATTGCAGTCAATCCAGCGGACTTCAGCGTTCTCATGGGCCAGACCGCGTTTGGTGACCAAGTTGAAAACGTTGTTGCTCCAGTTTTGCACGGTGATGTATTGGATCTTGGCGTTGGGCATAGCGACCAATTCAACCACCGCGCTGTGAAGCGTTGCCGTCTCAAATTTGGGTGCGGTGCAGCCTTCCATGTAGGTCACTTCAGCTCCTTCATCGACGATGATCAAGGTGCGCTCAAACTGACCAAACTGCTCGGCGTTGATGCGGAAGTAAGCCTGAAGCGGATGGGCCACTTTAACACCGGGAGGAACGTAAATGAAGCTGCCGCCGCTAAAAACCGCACTGTTGAGGGCCGAGAATTTGTTGTCGCCCGTAGGAATGACCTTGCCGAACCACTTGCGGAAGATCTCGGGATGTTCGCGGAGACCTTCGCTGCTGTTCATGAAGATGACGCCCTGCTTGTCAAACTCGTCCTTGATGTTTGAATAGGCCGCCTCGCTGTCAAACTGAGCCTCGACACCAGCGAGGAACTTTCGCTCCTTCTCGGGAATTCCGAGTCGTTCAAAGGTCTCTTTGACGTCATCGGGCACTTCATCCCAACTGCGGGTCGGAGCCTTACCCTTGGCAAGGTAATAGCGGATCTCGTCAAAGATGATGTTTTCCAAGTCTTTGCTCGCCCACTTCGTGGGCATTGGCTTGTCGTTGAAGACCTTGAGGGCTCGCTTTCGAAAGTCGCGAATCCAGTCGTCCTCATTTTTGACGTTGGAAATGTAGTCGATCGTATCTTCGGTCAGGCCGCGTCCGGCATCGTGTTCGTAGGCCTCCGGGTAGTTGAAGTCGCCCTTGCTGCGGTCGATCGAAACAGCTTCAATTGTGGAAGAATCTGAC
>JBCDHN010000410.1:0-4060 GCA_038749915.1 Verrucomicrobiota bacterium
CGCGTGACCAGCGATGGCACAACAGTGGTCAACAAAAAGGTCCAGAATTTTTTCACCACTAATCGTGGGCATTTCGTTGTCCGATTCGAGTTCGATTGCTTCGACGCTGCTTGTAAAGCCCCATCCTTGTTCATCTTCTTGGAACCATTCCCAGAGCTCCGTGACAAATTGGTGACGCAAGTCGCTTTTTTGTCGCTTCGATTTCCCCGGATCTGGTGACATTGCGGCGAAGAGCAGACTCAAAAGTGTGCCCTCTCTCCCAGCTTTTTTGCGAGGACTAAATGAAAACTGCGCTTTTATCCGATTTCGATTTATTTTGGAGTAAAAAAAATTCGTTCTGCAACATGCGCATGAAAACACTTTCGGTTTGGCATTTTCTAATGGCGAAAGTCAGCCTAGTCACGAGGCGATCAAAGGCATTTGTATATGCATTGCCTATCACTACATTTGACGGTTGAATGTTTTCTTCAGTCAAATTGTCTGAGATAATACGAGAAGGAAAATGAAACGCGATCTGATCGATAATGCAAAACTTCCACCCCTGTCAAGCCCGCTAGGAGATGAATCGTAATCCATGCTTTTTCAATTTGACCACACCCTCCATACTGGAGATCAACGTTAAAAGGAATAGCCTTCGGGGATCACCCCGGACGCAGAGCCTTTCTTTTCTCTTGGGGGCCCACACAAATTCCGTTGCCAATCCCGCCTTCCGGAGAGCAGAATCTGGTGGCAGATCATTTCGGCCCTAATTAGTCGAGCCCGGCCCAAGACGCCGCCGTCAGCATTTGAGATCCGGCCCCATGAACGAGAATCACCTTCATGTTCAGCGAATGCATCACCGCAATATCCTGGAGCAAAGTCCGCTGCTGCCCTGAAGCCAACACCTCGCCCTCCGCCGCGAGAACAAAGGTCTCGCCGCGAAACTGGGGAATGTAATTGAGAATGCCTCTTAGGTCGCCAAATTGCATGGGCAGAAAACGGTTATCGACAGGAAAGAGGTTACTTTCGTTGATATCGAGAGTTCCTCAAGTCCGGATCAGATTTAGACAATGGCGTACGGTTGCATAGACGAGCACGTTTCGGATACCAGGTTCCATCGCATTCCTCCTGCCGGAAGAAATCATTCCACACATCGCGAGCCACACATCGGAGCCACACTGGTGTAGCAACATTATGCCATTGCTGCTGTCTGCAGACTGGCGAAACGTAAAGATATGCAAAACTCCACTCATGCAAAATTGGCTCCGTTCACTTTCGGCGTCCTGATCTGCCTGCTCTTGGGTTATGTCCTGATCAACGGGAAGGTGCGAGCTCAAGAAATTGATCCCGCTTCCGTCATGGAACTGATTGAGTCATTAAAGATGACGGATGAGCAGCAAGCGGGGTTTGAGGCGCAGGAGAAAATTCGCGTTGAGTCTCAAGCTAGGCTGAAGAAGCTGTCAGGCGAGGAACTCCGGGGCGCACGGGAAGCATTCCAGGCAGAACGAAAGGCTGCGCTTCAGAAATTGTTCACGAAAGAGCAGTGGGCGAAATGGGATGCCTACTGGACCGCTTTCTGGACGGGCGAGTCAACGCCTGCAAAGGCCCCGGACTCTTCGCCATCGGGGCCTCCAAAACTCACTGATTACCCCGACAACAAGGGCGAGGGCACAGGACGGTTTCAAGTCGCCAAGAGAAACGGTCGCGTTGCTTTGATCACCCCCGAAGGACAGGCTTTCTTCTCCTTGGGAGTCACCCATACTCAGGCGATTGCCGCTCCCGCTGCGGGAGAGCCGAATCTCGTGGCGGATCGTTTCAACAGTGATTGGTCGGCGATGGTTTCGGAGTTGCACCAGAACCTTCGCAGCTGGGGATACAACTCGACTGGTTACGGCGCGCCTCGTCAACTCGGCGAGCTGATGCCCTACGCGGAGGGAGTCTTGACTGCACCCACCTCCTTATACTTTGGGCAAAAACAATTTTCCTATCCGGACGTGTTTGATCCGGCTTGGGAGGAGAAGGTGAAACAGACTCTTCGATTCAAGTTCAATGCTCACAAGGACAACCCGAATCTTATGGGTGTCTACTGGACGGACATGCCCTTGTGGGATCTCAAGTATGGAAAACGTTCTGGCAAACCCAACTGGGTCGAGGTCACGAAAGCACTCCCCGCAGAGGCCCCGGGCCGACAACGCTACGAGGCATTTGTGGCCGAGCGAGGGGATCAAGCGACCGACGAAGAATTCCTGCGGCTCATCGCTCGTCACTACTACGAGGTCATCGGGAAGGAGACCCGTCGACTGATGCCGGACAGCATCATTTTCGGAGAACGCTATGGTTTGGGCATCACACCCAGCTTTGTGGTCGAGGAGGCAGCACCCTGGATCGACGCCGTTGCCATTCAGCCCTACGGAAATGGGTTTCAGGCTTCCGAATTCGATCGCCTTCATCGTGCCTCCGGCGGAAAGGGAATCATTATCTGCGATCACAACATCAGCTTCCCCACGGAAGAGCATCCGAAGACGATGTGGACGCAGCTTCCCACGGTAGAGGAAGTCGCTCAGGCTTACGCTCAATACCTCAATGATGCTCTCTCCAAGCCCTATATTTTGGGCTACCACCGGTGCCAATACATCGATCGATTTCAGCCTCACTTGAAGGTTCTCAAACAGGGCCTGATCAAGGCTGACGCGACGCCCCATGAAGAACTCGTGAAGTTGATTACCGAGACCAACCATGGCGTTCTTGAACGATTCGCTGCCGAAACCATGTTACCGACGGACTAGGGAGCGTTCGAAAACCACGGGCGAAACTCGCCGCGAGGATTGTTGGTCCGCAACAAGGCGCGATTGTGCGGAGATGAGTTTCCTCACAGAGCGCAATCGCAACGCCGTTGCGGCCCAAAAAGACCGCGTCTTGCTCCCGCGCATCAGCGCCACTGATCGAAAGACTAAAAATCAGTGCGAGGTCGGCTGTGTTTTTCGAACGCTCCCTAAGGAGCAAAACTGCTTTCCCTACTTTGTCCGGAAAGATTCGCTCAGCACCAGGGCCACGATGAGATCCTGGAACCCATTGCCGCTATCACGCACCTCCCTAACGATGCGCTCGACTTCCTTCTCGTCGCCGAAGCCGAGATCACGACCGGTCGCATAGACGAGCAGTTTCTCGGAGAGACAGTTGCCGAAAATATCGATGTTCTCGACGAGGTAGCGTTTCAGGTCGGTGACGTCGTTCAACGTGGTGCCGTCTTTCATCGTGCCGGCGGCGTCGACGGGCAGGCCATCCTTGCGCACGACTTTGGTGCCGACCTTCTCGTAGACGGGATAGAAGTCACGCCAGCGTCCGACGGGGTCGAAATTCTCCAGGGCGAAACCGGGAGGGTCGATCTTTTTGTGGCAACTTGCACAGCTCGCATCTGCATTGTGCTTGGCGAGCAATTCGCGGATGGACTTGGCGCCGGTAGTGTCGGGTTCGACGGCGGGAATGTTGGATGGCGGTTCCGGGACCATATCCCCTAACACGTTTTCCAAGAGCCAAACACCGCGAAGGACAGGTTGGGTATCGACGCCATTGGCGGTCGCCATCATGATGCTGGCCTGACCAAGGATGCCGCCATGACGACCACCCGGCTCGATGTCGACACGGGCCATCGTATCCGAGTTCGGAAACTTGATGCCGTAGAGCTTGGCGTTGCGCTTGTTGAGGTAGGTGAACGTCGGGTCGATGAAGGTTTCGATAGGGTGGTTCTCCTCGAGGATCTCTTTGACGAACAATTCCGTCTCCGCGATGACCGCATCGAGATCCTTGTCGGTCCAGTTGAGCAGACGGCTGTCGGGCATGATGTCCGGCAAAACGCGCAAGTCGAGCCACTGACCAGTGAAGGAGCTCAGGAAATTTTTCACCCGGTTGTGTTTGAGCAGTCGACGGGCCTGCTCTTCGAGTGTGGTTGGGTTGGAAAGTGTTCCATTCGCGGCGGCTTTCTTCAGGGAAGAGTCAGGTGGGGAGCTGGTTAGGAAAAACGATAGGCGGGTGGCGAGATCGAAATCATCGAGCTGGCCCTCGCGCTGTCCGCGGTAGAGGA
>JBCDHN010000411.1:0-4047 GCA_038749915.1 Verrucomicrobiota bacterium
AGCACATATCATGGCAACCTTGAAGCCGCTTTCCCGCCGCACCTTACTTCGTGGACTCGGAGTTTCGATGTCATTGCCCCTGCTCGAAGCCATGGGACCGACTCGGGCGTATGCGGCTTCCCGCGCCCCTGGACCGCCTCTCCGCATGGGCTATGTTTACCTGCCCAACGGAGTCATCATGGATCATTGGACCCCGAAACAGACAGGCAGCAACTTTCACCTTCCTGGCACGCTCAGTTCCCTCAACTCGTTCAAGAAGGAAATTCAGGTCCTCAGCGGTCTTGACCATGACAAGGCCAACAACAATGGGGACGGAGGTGGCGATCACGCCCGGGCCAACGCCACCTTTTTGACCGGCTGTCAGGCCAAGAAGACGGCCGGGGCCGACATCCGGATTGGCGTTTCCGTCGATCAGGTGGCCGCAGCCATGTCCACGGGCCAGACCCGGCTCGATTCCCTGCAACTCGGCTGCGATGTCGGGCGCAAGGCGGGACGCTGTGATTCCGGATACAGCTGCGCCTACCAATTCAATTTCTCCTGGAAGACGGAAAGCCTGCCGATGCCTCCAGAGATCGATCCACGAGTGGTGTTCGAAAAGTTGTTTGGAAGCGGGATCCTCGGGGATGTGAAAAAGAATCAGGCGGTCCGCGCGAAATACCAAAAGAGCATCCTGGATTTCGTGCGCGAAGACGCGATGGCGCTGCAATCCAAGCTGGGGCATTCAGATCGCGCCAAGCTGGATGAATACATGACGGGCGTGCGCGAGCTGGAACGCCAGATCGAGCACGCGGAAAAGTTCACGAAACAACTCCCCGCCGTTGACGCTCCGACCGGGATTCCGAGCGAGTTCAAAGAACATATCCGGCTGATGTATGACCTGATGGCGATGGCGTTCCAGACCGATACGACCCGGATCGCAACCTTCCTTGTGGCGCATGACGGAAGCAATCGCAGCTTCCGAAACATCGGGGTAGGCGAAGGCCATCACTACCTGTCTCACCACCGCAATGAGCAGTCGAAAATCGATAAGCTCACCAAGATCGACAAGTTCTACGTGGAACAATTCTCCTACTTCCTGCAAAAACTCGCCGGGCTGCGGGAGGAAGGGGGTTCGGTTCTCGATCACTCCATGATCGTTTTTGGTGGCGGCCACAGCGACGGCAATCGCCATGACCATGTGAATCTGCCCATCGTCCTCGCTGGCAAGGGCAACGGCAAGCTGCAGACCGGTCGCCATGTCGATTTCCAGAGCAAGCCGATGAACAATCTGTTTCTGACTCTACTCGACAAATTCGGAACGCCGGTGGACAGCCTCGGCGACAGCACCGGTCGCCTTTCCAACGTTTAGATCGTTTGGCTCAAGAGTCCTTCAACAGGGCGAGGGCGCGCTGAATGTTCTTTTCTCGGTTGTCGAGAATCTTGGTTCCCGCCCAACGATAGTCGGTCGCCGCCATGATTTCAGGAATCGGCGTATCGGCAGCCAGGTCGGCCAGAATTTGCTCATAGGGAACCGGTCCGACCGGTCGATAGGCTCCCGAGTAAAAGTAACCGTGAACCACACTGGCGAGGGTTCGGGCCTCGCGTTCGCCATTTCCCTTGATCCCGGGATACTCGAACAGAGAGCGATAAAGCTCACGATTTTTGTCGGTGCGAACCACGCGATTTTTGAGGGTGGCCAGATAGCGGGCAAAGGCACGGAAGTTCTCAATCAAGGGCATGGGCTGGTTCCAAACCGGTGCCTCGTCGCCAATCCAGAACCGGATCTTGTCCGGCAGCGGCAACAATCCCCGCTCCCCCTCACTATGGATGTGAAAGGGATCAACGCGTCCACGACGATTCAGGCCCATTTCCGCATACGCCACCACCCAGACTTCTTCGAGCGTCAGCTTGAGAAGATCCAACCCATCATTCTGGGTATCCCGCCATTGATTGGTTTCCGTAATCAATGCTTCCAGAGCGACCCGGTTCTGAGAAAAGAACTGAGCTTTGGTCAAGTCTTCGTAGACGAAGTGGATCCCGGCAACCTCGTCAGCCGGGTGCGATCGCTCCACCTCCGTGGTCAAGGTTTGGGTCGGCCGAACCGTGCTGATCGAAATCGCGTAATCGTCGATCGCGGAAGCGTAGGCCGCCGCCAATTCATCCTTGCGATCCATACCCAGTTTCATCTCCCGGTCATTGCTCATGAAGAACGGCTCCACGATCACCGCCGGCGCCTTGGTATTGGCAATGAGCGTCCAACCTCGGCCACCGGAAAGCGGCTTCAACCCGCGATCTCTCAGGCCCAACGCCTTGAGCACCTCGTTTTGCAACAAGGAAGCCAGTCGTTCTCCATTGCGGGACCGATGATGATACAGCATCTCGGTTCCGCTGGCGCCAGCCGTGAAGTTACAATGGAGGCTAACGATGAAGTCGGGATCCAGAGAGTTCAGCTTCGCGGGTAACTTCGTGAGTCCGTCGGACACATCATCTCGAAAAACGATTTCGACGTCCGCCAACTTCACCCGCTCCGCCACGCGTTTGGCGATATCGCTGTTGTAGCCCCACTCCGTCACTTTGTAGCGTTCGCTCTTCGCGCCCTGAGAACTCTTGCGGTGGCCAACGACGAGAGCCACCAACGGTTTGGGCGAGCTGGGCACCACATCCGTGGGACCGGGCTCCGGTTCGGGAGGCCCGATCACTTCTTCCAGAATCTCCAACACCCGCTGTTCGAGATCCTTCCGATCGATGTGTCCGGCATCCAGATAGCGCTGCAGCAACTGGGACGTGATGGCCGGGAGCAATTCAATGATCAGCGCATCGTAGAGAACACCGTCATCGAGGACGCCCGTCAGCACGGCAAACTGATCCAACTCAACCGCTTCTTGAAACGGATGGTCCTCAGGTCGCTCACCTTTAATGGCCCGGGTGAGGGTAATGGAACCATCAGCGGTGAGAAACTCCTGGGATTCGGTAAAACGACCAACAACGATGTCTGATTTCATGGCGGGAAGCGTGGTCTCTGATTCTGGTCCACGCGTTCAAGCCGTGCAAGCTCAATGCTGGGCGTAGAATGCTCGTTTCCCCTTCTTTGGCGGTGGATCAATGTTGATTGCGATCCAGGTAAAGAACAAAGCCGCCAAAATGCTGCCGACGTTGGGAATGAAAATCCCGGTAATAACAATGAGAAGCGGGGCGAAGAGATAAAGAATAACGACCTGGCTCCCCGGGGCCGGGTCATAGGGATCTTCAAAGGTGCGAAGCTTCACTCTCGCGAGCTGCAATCCGAGAATCGTGAAAAAGGCTCCGGCAGTGATGAGATTGATGAAGAGGAACAACGAGGCAAATCCGCCCCAGAATCCCGGTCGCTCAATCGTCACAACCGCACCAATCGTGACCGGAATCATGGTGCTGCCAAGGACGAACACGGCCGCGAGAATCAGGGAGACACGACCGAGGTAATTTCGGTAGGCGGACGCGCCGATCACCATGGCGCAAAAGACTGCATTGTTGAGGAGAAGCGCCGCTCCGATCAACAGATGCTCGACCAACTCAAATCCGCCAAAAAAGTAACGGAGGAAGAGGTAGGGCAAAATCGAGACGAACACGAGAATGCTCAGAGCGACGGAAAACACCCACTTGCCGCGCACGATTTGCCATCGGCTCAAGCCGCTCAGCAGAAGCAACTCCGCGTTTCGACCGGAAAACTCCTGCTGCAGGTCAAAAAATCGCGTCGCCGGGATCACAAAAAGCATCATGAAGTAGGCGACGCTCCAATAGATGAGCCCGTAGCGGATCAAATTGTCGTCCGCACCGGCAAAGGTCCTCGACCCCTTCGCCATGTCCGTGACAATGAAATATTCCAAGGCGCAGGCCGCCACCATCACGATGTGGATGCTGATGAAGGGGATCACGAACTTCCGCGCTCGGAGTCCCTGGCGCAGTTCCTTCACCGTCATCGGGTGAATTCGCTCCGAAAAGTCAGCGAACCTGGATTCAGAAAAGAGCATGAGAACTTGCGTAGCAGAAGTTGCCCTCCCCCAACAGGATAAAGATCCGAGGAAGCTCCCG
>JBCDHN010000412.1:0-4045 GCA_038749915.1 Verrucomicrobiota bacterium
GCGGTGACTGCGATCGCAGCAAGTCCTTGGGCGCCGCTGGTGGCGATCGGGGGCCAGAAGCAGGTCATTCTCTACAATTCCGACAGCTATGAGTTGCTTGGCATCCTGCCCTTTGAGGAAGGATTCCCGGAGACGGTTTCTTTCAGCGCGAACGGATCCTTGTTGGTTGCTGGTGGCGGGCGCGGTGGAAAGTCTGGAAAAGCGGTAGCTTGGGATGTTGAGACGGGAGACCGCGTTGTTGAAGTGGGCCGCGAATTCGATACCGCGCTGGCCGCCGACATCAGTCCGAATCACCAGTATGTCACGCTCGGTGGCCCCGGCAGAAACATCAAAATCTTCGACACCACCACCGGGGAACAGCTTCACTCGATCAAAAAGCATCCGGATTGGTTGCTGGAAGCCGAATACAGCCCGGATGGCGTTTTGCTGACCACGGGAGGCCGCAACGGAGGACTTTATGTCTGGGAAGCAGAGGCGGGAATGGAATTCTATGAGCTGAAGGAGCATCAGCAGGCAATTACCGGCATCAGCTGGCGCGGGGACTCCAATGTCGTCGGTGCCTCTAGCGAGGACGGAAACGTGTCCCTCTGGGAAATGCAGAACGGCAGGCAAATCAAAAAGTGGTCTGCTCACGGAGGAGGAGCTCTTGCCATCGATTTTTCGCCGGATGGATCAAAGGTTGCGACAGCCGGTCGGGACAACCGCCTCAAAATCTGGGATCTGAACGGGAAGCTGCTGAGGGAGATCAAAGAGTTTTCCGATGTGGTGACGGCCGTGGTCTTCACCCACGACGGGAAAAAGGTCATCAGCGGAGATTGGAACGGCCAGCTGAAAGTTTGGAATGTGGATGATGGAAAGTTGCTGGGGTCGCTCATCAGCAACCCGCCGTCGATCGCCCAGCAAATGGATACGTCGAAGCGGCGTGTCGCTGAAATCACCAAGAGTCTCCCTGCCTTGGAAGAGGTCATTAAGAAAGCGGCCGAAGCGGCTGCGGCTGGGAAAAAGGCGCGGGACAGCGCGAATGGACAATTGAGCGCGGTCAAGAAACAAAAAGCGGACTCCGATTCGCTCGTTAAGAATTCCGGCAAGATGCTGGCTGACTTGGGGAACCTCGTCAAAAAGGCGGAGGGTGAATACAATAAGAAAAACGGAGAGGTGGCCGCCAAGCTGAACATGGCAAAAAACACTCCGGAACACAAGAAGCTGGCTGGATTGGTCAACGATGCCAAGGGCAAGGAAGCCGAAATCGCCAAACAGAGAGAATTGGCAAAGCAATTAACTGCTCAGATCGCGCAGGGTCGCAAGGATTTGCCAAGCGCCGAAAATCAATATGAGCAAGCGGCGAAGAATCGTGCAGATCTCGAAGCCCGGGTCAAAGGGCTGCAGCTTCAGGTTGAGCAGGTTCCAGACAACCAAGACTTTCAGAAGGCGTTGGTGGAAGCAAAGGCAGCGTTTTCCAAAGCGGACGGTTCCATGAAAGCTGCGGACGCAAAACGCAGGGAGGTCGGAACGAAGTTGAAAAACGCAGAAGCTGGATTGGTCGCGGCGAAAAATGCTGAAGTTGAGGGGCAACGCTCCCTGAAGGTGGCCCAGCTCCTTGTCGAAGAGCAGAAAAAAGTCGCCGCGGAAGCTGAGAAGAAAGCCATGCCCCAAGCCGAGAAAGAAGCCGAAAGCGTTCGAAAAGAGCTGGTTGCCTACAAAGCCAAGGTCGATGCAGCGAAGAAGAATGTTGCTGACGCTCAAAAGCGGATCGCGGACGCCAAGAAGGTGCTGGCCGGATCCGATGCCGCCATCAAGAGCAAGGAAGGGGCTGCAAAATCCGCCACTGATCGCTACAACCAGTTGGCCGCAGCCCAAACGCAGGCCCAAAACAAGGCCAAGCAAGCCAAATTCGATTTGGCCTTCATGCAGTATCAGGTCGACAAATGGGCGGCTGCCGAAGTCAATGTAGTGCTTCACAAAGAACAGGAGATGCTCGAAAGTTATCACGAGCGCCTCTTGGGCTACGAAGGTCAGACTCAGAATGCTATTGCTCAGAAAGACGCTGCGATCAAGGCGATCGAAGATGCCAAGAAAACACTGGAGGGAGCCAAGCAGACCATTGCTGAAACAACAAAGGTGCTTGATACCGCATCCGATGACGTCGTCGAAGTAGCCCTCCAGTTGGTGGCGGCACGATCGCTTGCTGAACCTGAGACCAAAGCTCCGAAGTTTGAAGAGATTTTGGAAGCCACTTACAAGAAGGTCGAAGAGACCTCCAAACTTCTCACGAAGGCTACCGAAACGGTTTCCAAGGCGCCCGGAGTCATTTCCGAGCGGGAAAAAGCAAAGCTTCAGAAAGAAGCGGAACTGAAGAAAGCGTTGGAGCAGAAGAAGCGCCAGGAAGGTGAAATTCAGCAGCAATCCCGCCGGGTTGATGAGCTTGAGGAGAAGTATCGCGGAATGTATCGCGAGTGGGAAGAAGACACGGTGGCTGCGAAATAGCACCATCGAACTCATTCAGCCAATCTCTCCTCCTTGCCACTGCTTCGAGGAGGGAAGTTACCAGATTGGCGTTGCTTTTTAGGAGAGTCTCGCTAAAACAGCGGGTGTCGAGTTAGGAATCGCTCGACATGGCGTCCATACGGACATGCAACCCCTCCATCAAGCATGACACTGCTGAGATCCTGCCGAATCTATCTTCAACAGGGCTACGATCTTGCTTCCGGGTTGGATTCCGTCCAATACACGCTCCCTCACACCTCGTGTTTTGGTGGGACGATAGGAGGTCACATCCGTCATTGTCTCGATCATTTTGAACGGCTGATGGAAGGTCTGCCGTCAGGAAAAGTAGACTATGATTGTCGCGAGAGAGGCGGACCATCCGAGGTGGAACCAGAGGCAGCTTGCCAGCGCATCTTGCTGATAACCAATCTCTTGCTTCAGGCTGAGGACAACCTGGACGAGGATCAGGAAATCATCGTCAAGCTGGATTGTGGAGGTGAAGACGCGCATTGGAAGCGATCAACGGTTGGGCGCGAGTTGCAGTTTCTGGTTTCACACATGGTTCACCACTTTGCGATCATCGGAATCATGTGCCAGGCCATCGGAAAGGATCTGCCGGAGAATTTTGGTCTGGCACCTTCGACGATTCGGCATCAAATGGCCGGTTGAAGAAGAGAACTCGTCCCATCGTCTCTAAGACGCCGATTACCAGAGAGTGAGATAATTCTAAGCTGATGATCAGTTGGAGAGTTTCTTTACTCCTGACTGAAAAAGCTTGTCTTTCGGTCTCAAACGCCCACAAATACCTCCCAATCGAAATTGGGGAAACGCAGGCACCCATTCAACCCTCGAAACCAACTACATAAACCGTGAGATTTAGTTGCCCAAAATGTGGCGTTCAAATGCAAGCCGAAGAGAGTTCGGCTGGTAAAACTGTGAAGTGTCCCAGCTGCGCTGCCAAGATCAAGATTCCCGAAGCTCCCGGTGCACCGGCACCAAGTTCCACGGAACCTCCGGCTCCGTCCATTCCAAAGCCCAATGTTCCCAGTCCGGATTCTTCTCCAGCAATCCCTCCGCCGAGTTTGGGGGCCGGAGCGAGCTCGGCTCCCGCACCAACCGAGGCCGCATCTGAGCCTGAAAGTGAACCGGTTGAGGAGCAAACGCTGGAACATCAGATCGGTGATGAACCGCCCCGTCCGATTGAGTATTTTTACACCGGAACCTTGGGCAACATCGCTCAAGTCAGCTTTTGGCTCTCCCTTGCCATCGGTTTGGGCATTGCCGGGGTGGTGATGATGGCGATCTTTTTGTCAGACAGCCCCAGCACACCTGAGCAACCTGCCAACTATCTCTACCAGCTCTTCATTGAGCGAAGCTGGGTTCAGTTTGTCACGACCGGGTTGGCGGGATGGACCTTGGGAATTCTCATCCTTAAGATGGTTCACATCAAAAAGCAGCGCAGCGCGATGTCACTGGATGCGTTGCCTCAGGAAATTAGTCCTGAGATCAATATGTACAATGTGGCCGACTTCTATGACCACGTGATCAATTTGCCTCGGAA
>JBCDHN010000413.1:0-4043 GCA_038749915.1 Verrucomicrobiota bacterium
AGAGCCTTGGCTGGAAGTGGAATTTCACGGAAAAAGGCTTTCCAACGGTTCATTGTTTTGCTGGGATTTTTCCATGGAAGTTGCAGCGTCCCCGCAGGAGTTCACGTTTCCGAAAAAACCGGAGAACGTCCCAAAAGATCTCGCCAAAGCCACCGCTCGATATCGGTTTCACGCCTGGCTGGCCATGGGGGGACTAATGATTTTCGGCCTGGTTTATGTCGGTTTGACGGCGTGGTTCAGTTGGTCGGCCTATCGCCTGCTTGGAAGTGCGATTGGAGGGAGCTACAATCCTCTGGCGGACTCTCTCAAAGGAGGTGGTGCGGCCATCCTCGCGATCTTCCTGATCAAAGGGCTCTTCTTCCGCAGAACCGGATCGGGATCGAAAGACTTTCAGGTGACGGCAGAAACAGAACCGCGCTTGTTCGAGTTCCTGAAACAGGTTGCTTCTGAAGCGGGCGCGCCGCGACCGCACAAGGTTTTTTTGTCGCCCGCGGTGAACGCCTGCGTGTTTTACGATCTTTCCCTGCTCAACTTTCTCTTCCCGACTCGGAAGAATCTCGAGATTGGCCTGAGTCTGGTCAATGTGCTGACCATCAGTGAGTTAAAGGCCGTTTTGGCTCACGAATTTGGACATTTTGCCCAGCGCTCCATGGCGGTTGGGCGATGGGTCTATACCGCGCAGCAGGTGGCGACCCAGCTGATCTATCATCGGGACTTTCTCGATAGCTTTCTGGGATTCATCTCGCGGATTGACCTGCGGGTCGCATGGATCGGCTGGCTCCTGCAACTTATTGTTTGGTCGATCCGCTCGATTCTCGATACGATGCTGAGTCTCGTCATGTTGGCGGAACGCGCGCTTTCTCGTGAGATGGAGTTTCAAGCCGACCTGGTGGCGGTCTCGACGACTGGGAGTGACGCGTTGATTCATGGGCTGTATCGGTTGCAAGCTGCTGATCAGGCATGGCAGGAGGCAACCAGCTTTCTTTCTGAACAGCTTCAAAAGGGGCATGCCACGGAGGATGTTTTCTCGGTCCAATCACGAATTCTGGAACACCAGCGCAAAATCCTCAACGACGACGACTTCGGCCGGGTCCCGGATTTGCCGGAGGAGGGACGCGATGGGCACCGCATTTTTACTCCGGAACTGGCCCAGCCACCGCAAATGTGGTCGACCCATCCGCAGAATCATTTGCGAGAAGCGAACGCCAAAAAAACCTACATTTGGGCGGAGCTCGACTCCCGCAGTGCCTGGGAGATCTTCGAACATCCGCAAAAACTGAGGCGAGAAATGAGCGAACATCTCTTCAAGGACCTGGAGCAGAAGCCCCAGTCAATGGAGGCAACCCTGGCGGCGTTGGATGACAGCTACAGCAAGGAATTTCTCAATCCGGACTATCGTGGGGCCTATCTGAGTCGTTCCATTGTTGATCATACGAAGAATCCCGAAGACCTCTTTGATTCTTCCCAACCAGCGATGGAGGAGGGACTTTATCCCGAGTCGCTCACGGATGAGATCGAGAAGCTCCGGAACTTGCGGGAGGAAGTTGCCCTGCTCAAAGCGTTGCGAAATCGAACCTATGAGTCGCCGGATGGCAAAATCCGTTTTCGTGGCGAAATCATCCGCCGAGGGCAGCTGGGTGATGCGATCGAAACCGTTCAGAAAGAGTTGGATAGCGCGAATGATCATTTGCGGGACCATGACCGACGATGCCGCTGCAAGCATTACGAGTTGGCCTGTGGTTTTTCCCGGGAATGGGGCGACTACCTCAAAAAGTTGGTTGGCCTGCACCACTATGCCGATCACGGGATGCGGAATCTGATCGACATGAACCGTAAGCTTGAGAACACCATTGCGGTGGTCACGGCGGACGGAAATGTGAGTGGACGGGAGTTGAAACGGCTTTTGGCCGACGCAACCACGCTTCATCTGGCCTTGAAGCGAGTCTATGGAGATCGGAAAACGCTCAAACCTGATGGCCAGGTATTGCAGCGCCTCGATGTGGAAGCATGGGACAAAGTGTTGGATGAAGACTACAAGCTGCCGTCGCCCAGCGCTGAAAACATCAGCGATTTCCTACAGCATGTTGATGGCTGGCTGCATTGCGCGATTTCTTCCCTTTCCGACCTGAACAACGCCTCGTTGGAGCAATTGCTGGTGATTGAGGCGCTCATCGCGGAACACAGCAAGAATGAAACTCATCCCGGGCCCGCTCCTTTGCCCGGTGTTGTGCCCGCGGCTTATGACACGCTGGTTTGTGGTGACGAAAGGGAACTTCAAACCAAGCTGAATCTCTGGGACCGTTTTCAGACTGCATCGGGGTTTTTTGCCGGCTCCGCCCGTTTCCTCGTTTCCTTTGGCATGTTGGCCGGAGCCATCTACATCACGATTCCGGAAGTGTGGATCGAATGGTTTCAGGATGGGAATTGGAGAAACGTGGGGCCTGCACTCCTCGAATGGTTTCGAGCCATCGATTGGTCTGCTTTGCTTTCAAATCTGAAGCAACGGATCGGGTGATGAGTCTTCATTTTCCGATTCCGTTTCTGCATTTGCAGGCTAGCGGTAGCCATGCCCAACACGTTTTACGGTGCGTTCGATCTTGAAACGCTGGATGATCGGCCGCTGCGAGATGGCGAATACCGATCGCAATTTCAGATTGACCGCGATCGGATCATCCACACCTCCGCCTTTCGCTCGCTCCAGAGCAAAACTCAGGTTTTTCTTTCGGGGGAGTACGACTTTTACCGGACCCGGCTGACGCACTCCATCGAAGTCGCGCAGATTGGTCGGTCGATCTGTGCCCGGCTCAATCATGAGAGTAAAGCGTTGCGTGAAGACTATCAGATTGATCCTGCTTTGGTCGAGGCGGTGTGTTTGTCCCACGATATTGGGCATCCGCCGTTCGGACATTGCGGGGAGCGAACCTTGAATCGATTGATGCGGCCCTATGGCGGTTTTGAAGGGAATGCTCAAACGCTTCGATTGCTGACACAGACGATTTTTGAAGACCGCGGAATGGTGCCGAGCCGGGGATTCCTGGATGGGGTGTTGAAGTACAAGACCTTGTTTGGCGAGCTGAAAAATCCGGAGAACCACTTTGTCTACGACGAGCAATCCGAATACCTTGATTTCGCGATGGGAGGGCGCGATTTTCCCCCGGAACTGACCCCCGGAAAGCCACGGGACGCGTTCCGGTCGATCGAATGCCAAATCATGGATTGGGCGGATGATACGGCTTATTCCTTGCACGATGTTGCCGACGGCATCGCCGCCAATTTCATCTCGATTGAGCGACTTGAACGGTGGGCTGCCAATCAGCAGGATCACGAAATGGTTGCTCCTGTGGTGGACGGGATCCTGAAAAATATCCGCGATGATCGGATCGAGGGGCGAACCGGAGTGCGCATTGGAAAACACATTGGCGCGTGTTCTCTCATTGAGGATACCAACTTCATGAGCCCAACTTCGAATCGCTACCGTTATCAGCTGGAGATCGACCCACAGGTGCTGGGTGAGTGCAAAGTCTACAAGCGGATTGCCTTTGACCTCGTCTTTCGTTCGCAGCAACTGCAACAACTCGATCGCAAGGCGGAACATATTTTATCGCGACTGTTCGACGCCCTGGCGGAGTACTACATCGAGCCTGAGGCGCGGCGCCCAGACCACATGAACCTGTTGAATCCAAAAGAGGAAACCGCGATTTGGAAGGTGGAATCGAAACGGGAGCGAGCGCGGCTGGTTTGTGACGTGATTGCCCGAATGACAGACGGATTTGCAACCCGCACCTACAAGCGACTTTTTGATGCGGATTTTGGTTCCATCGTTGATTTGGTTTGAAGCATGAATTCGGTCGAACAACAGCAACTGATCGAGGACTATCTCTTGATCGAGAATCCTCAGGAGCGATTTGGCGCGCTCGTTTCCCGCGCTACCAGGTTGGGAAGCTTGAAAGAAGAGGAAAAAGTCGATCAGAATCTGGTTCCTGGCTGTGTCTCTCAGGTTTGGTTAGTGGGTGCTTTGGAAGCGGGACGTTGTCGATTTCGGG
>JBCDHN010000414.1:0-4016 GCA_038749915.1 Verrucomicrobiota bacterium
ATTCGTTTCTCTACATAGAGGACCATGAAGTCCGACACGAGATCCTTGTTCCATTGGCCACCCTCGAGGAGAGTCTCACGCTCGAGCGCAACGACGACGAGTTTCTCGATCTTGCCGAACAGGATGCGGCGCGCGCAGAAATCGAGAGCCATTTCCTCTCGGGAAACCCGATCGAAGTCGACGGGATTGAAGTAACCGGCAAAGTTGAGTGGATGAATTTTTACGGGGTGGACTTCAAGGATTTCGCTCTGCAGGCTCCGCGAAAACGAGTGTCCATGGGTAGTGCCCGGGTCGGTCTCATTCTCTCCTATCCGACTTCCGCACCCCCGGAAACGGTGAAGCTGACCTGGGATCGATTCAGCTATTATCTCTGGCGCGTCAATCTGGCGGTGCTTGCTTATGACGAGACGCTGAGTGCGACTCTGCGCCGGGTGGGGCCGGACAAGGCCTTCGAATGGAAGAATCCGGGCCGCTCGCTCCCGGCTTCACCCGAAGAAGTGGGGGCGGTTCTTCCTCCCGAAAAGATGCTCTCTCTGCCGGTCCTTTCCCTAGGTTGTTTCTTGCTCGGGGCGGTGGTCGTGCTGGCCCTGCAACGGCACGGGAAGCCTGCAAAACAGCGTTATGCGGTCCTGGCTGGACTTCTTTTGGTGGCAGTCCTCGGCTGGCCGTTTCTGAGATGGGATGTTGCCGATCCCTTCCGGCGTCAGGCTGAAATTCCGGCGGAAGAGGCAGACGATGTCTTCGCCAAGATGCTCCAAAATGTTTACCGTTCGTTTCACTTCCGTGAGGAGGGTTCCCTTTATGATGCGTTGGCCCAAAGCGTTCATGGAGATCTCCTGTCAGACTTCTATCTGGAAATTCGGCGGGGACTGGTGATGGAGGAGCAGGGGGGAGCCGTGTCGCGCGTTAGCGAAGTGGTAATCCTAAACGGAGAAAGGGCGCCATTACCCGAAGCATCCAACGATCAAGACCGCAGCCCAGGCAGCTTCGGCTACCGCTCTCAGTGGAGTGTGGCAGGAACGGTGGAGCACTGGGGCCACCTTCACGAGCGAACCAATCAGTACTCTGCCGTCTTCGCCGTGGAACCGATCGATGGAGCTTGGAAAATTACGGGAATGGAGATCTTGGACGAGACGCGACTCCGAGCTGAAACGCGCCTGCGGAGTATAGACTAGCAGAACCGTGTGAATAGCGACCAGATTCCCCAGGGTATTGCAGCGCAGGTTGCTTCGTTTTGAAGAGATTCAGAAGTGGGCCCAATCAATCACCTTCAAAATCAACGATCACAGGTAAGTGGTCGGAGAGTACCTGTGTCGTTTCATCGGCAATGATGGAGGCGCTACGAACCCGATGGGTGAGTTCTGAATTCGTAAACACATAGTCCAGTCTTCGAAGCTCACCATGTTCGCCAGGCTTCTCGATCAGCGTGGGGAAGCTTCCTGTAAATTGATAGTCATCCTTGCGCATCAAGGCTTCGAGATCGGTAAAACCGGCGTCCATCAATATCTGCAGAACGCTGTAATCCAGTTTGCTGTCTCGCAGATTTTTCGCGTTAGGATTCTCGTCCAGTTTCTCGAAAAATGGTTCGAGCAAGCCGTGGGAATAGTACGTTTCATCGTGCGGACTGAAGGTATTGAAGTCTCCAGCCAGAATGATGTCTGCTCCCTCTGGCAATCCTTTGATTTCTTCGAGAATCAGATTGATCTCACGGTTTCTGACCTCCCAATTGCCCGGATGAAGGTGGATACAGTAGAAGTAGATATCTTTGATCTTGGCCCGGATCAGGCCGTGATGAAAACCTTCGAGAGTTTTCTGGATATCTTCGATGGGATATCTTGACGTGATCCCAGTGGGAAAGCCGTCTTCCTTGAGAAGAATGGTGTGAGGATGGCCCCAGAACTTTGCATCCTCTTCCAGCATCTCAGGGGTGTATTTATTCAACTCCTGGAGGAGAACCACATCAGCGTCCTGAGCTTTCATCCAGTCGAGGTAGAGCGGCTTTCGATCCGGAACTCTCGTGAATCCATACCAAACATTGTAGGCAAGAACTCTCAGGCTTGAGTCAACGGGAGCCTCCTTCTCGGGCTCCTGAGCCCTGGACGAAGTCGCGAGCACCAGAACAATCAAACAGGTAATCGTTTTCACGGTCAAGAGTTGCATGGCAAATGGTGGCACGATCCACCGCATCTGGCTACAGCCAGTCATCAACAAAGCAGTTCAGGGCCAGCACACCATGGCAGGGAGCCAAACCCAATCGTGAGAATCAATTCTCAATCTCCGATTGACGATGACGGTTCCCTGTAAGAATGAGAACGCATTCTCATTTCAACCTCACCCAGCAGCTGCTGAATCATGCTTTCGCCCCAACAAGTCCTCGACACCTATTATCTCGAAGCTCGCCGCGACCTTCTCGAAATCGCCGCCCTTCTCGATCGTTACGACGCCGCCGTCGCACGCGAGAATGCTCCGGCTGAGGATGAAGCGAAACTTGCCAACCTCCGCCAAGCCCTAACCCAGCTCGCCGAATCAACTTCTCCCAGCGGCGAGCGAACCGCCGCCTTGCTCGAACTCTTTGCCAAAATCTGATCCCGCGCCCTAACCGACATGCAGATCATCCAACCCCACTATCACGCCATTGCCCGGACTACCCAGGACTACGAGCGCATGGCCATGTCCGGTGTCGTCGCAGTTTGCGAACCCGCTTTCTGGGCTGGCTTCGACCGGCGCTATGCCGAGAGTTTCATCGATTACTTTGGCCAGATCTCTGAGTTCGAACCGACTCGGGCTGCGCAGTATGGCATCCGCCACTATTGCTGGGTCGCGTTGAATCCCAAAGAAGCCGAAGACCCGGGACTAACCCGCGAAGTGCTAAGCGCCATGCCCGAGTTCCTGGAGAAACCAACCTGTCTCGGTATTGGTGAAACCGGTCTTCACAAGTCGACCAAGAATGAGATCGATGCCCTGCAGGCGCATGTCGAGCTTGCCATGAAGCACGATCAACTCGTTCTGATCCACACCCCGCATCTTTCCGACAAAGCCCACGGAACCAAGACCGTCCTCGAAGTGCTCGAAGGTATGGACGTCGATCGCAACCGCATTTGGATCGATCACGTCGAGGAACAAACGGTGAAGTCCGTCCTCGATGCCGGCTACTGGGCAGGGATGACCCTGTATCCTGTGACGAAATGCAGCCCACGACGCGCGATCGATATCCTCGAGAAATACGGATCGGAACGACTTCTCGTGAACTCCTCAGCCGATTGGGGCCCGAGCGATCCGTTCACGTTGCAGGAATGCATTATGGAATACCGTCTGCGCGGGCACAGCACCCAAGAGGCCATCGAAATCTTCCACAATAATCCCTGCCGATTCCTCGGCCAGAATCCCAAGTGGGATATTGCGCCTGTTCGGATCGAGGTTGAGGCTGAGGAACGACTACGGTCTCCACCGGCCATACTTTGAACTGAAACTCCAGCTCGCTCACCTCCGGCTGGCAGCGCGGCATCAACGCCTTCTACTGGGGCCTCGGGTTCTCTCCGGAGGATTTCGTAAAGGCCCAGGTCGGCATCGGAACGCCCCTGCTCGATGGAAATCTCTGCAACGTCCACGCTCACGAACTTGCCACCCTCATTCGCGAAGGATGCCAGGAAGCGGGACTGATCGGCTTTCCCTTCGGCGTCTCGCCAGTCAGCGACAACATTATTCAGGGACATGAAGGCGGAAACGCATCGTTGCCCTCGCGAAACCACATCGCCAACGGGACCGAAATGGTCTGCACCGCCCACTGCTACGACGCCATTGTTGGCCTGCACCATTGCGACAAGAACGGCCCCGGATTCGCCATGGCTCTGGCTCGAACCAACTACCCGGGCCTGATCGTCAACGGGGGTTCCATTCTGCCCGGCTGCCACAAGGGACGCGACACCACGATCCTCGATGTCTACGACGCAGCTGCCAAAGCCGCCAACGGGACGATGGAATTCGAGGAGTCGGAACAGATCATCCGCACCGCCTGC
>JBCDHN010000415.1:0-4012 GCA_038749915.1 Verrucomicrobiota bacterium
GGCGATCGCAAGGCTCAACGTCAATGCTGCGATGCCGATGGCTCTTCGGGGTTGGGATTTCATGGCTTTCAATTACTGGGTCAATCAGGTTAGACGGGTCAAATGGAACACCATTCGGACTCTAACTTAACCCCCAATTTCCGGGAGACGAATGAATTTTTCATCGCTTACCTTGATCAAGGCTTCGCTCCAGTGCTCTACCTGTAAATCACGACTGAGGATACTTGCGGTAACCACGTGAATCCCCGACTCCAGATCCGGGTCCAACTTGAGGGAGAGTTCGGCCCTGCCTTCAGTTCTCCCCTCGATCCAAACGGCGTCCCGTGCCACGATGTTGTCGCCCTGATGAAACGTAACGAAGAACGTCCGATCCCGTTTGGAATGGTTTCGAATCTTGAGATCGAGGAAGACCGTTTCGCCGGGGTTGGCTTCGGTCCCATAAGGATAAAACCAAGCCCACTGCTCATCGACTCCGTAGTCCACGTGATCCCACGGTAAAAATTCCGCGAAAAGCCGACGGCGCTCTCGATAGCGATCCTCCAGGTTATCCAGTTCTTCACCATTAAACCGGAAGCGATGAGGAATGTGCTGATTGACCAACCAGGTGGTGGGAGAAAGCGAGCGCACCACATCAAGGCAATAGAGATAACCGGTATCATCGCCCATCAGATTTCGATTCATCAGGCAATAGTCATCGATCCCTGAAGGTGAAAACGAATCACCTATAAAGAACACCGGATCGTGATCCGGCTTCTCAACCAGGAGTGCACCGTGGTTATACATTTGCCCGGGAAAAAACGATCCTGTTAATTCGAAGTCTTTCCACCTGATCGTTTCCTGCTCCTCCATTACCTGAACTTCTTCGACCACGTTCATCGAGAGCCCAGGCAAGAACCAGTTTCCCGGTTTCTCAACAACATCAGCCACTTCGGCCGTAGCATAGACTGGGCACCCAAACTGTTGCTGAGCCTCTCCCACATAGGCAGAATGGTCGTTGTGACAGTGCGTCACCCAGATTCCGTCAATCGATGTGATCAGTCCCTCACTCAGGAAACGAGTGAGCTCGGACAAGGCCTTCTTCCCACCGACATCGAGAACAAAACCGCTCTTGTCTTCAGCTACCAACAGCTTCGTGGTTCCCAGATGATGACACCATTCCGGCAGCTCAATGTGCTGAGCAAAAGGCATCAATTCAATTTGCGCGTCGTCCCCAAGAACCCGGCGACCTGCCGTCGTTAGTCTTTCCTCACCAAAATACCAGTGCAGCGCATTGGTTGACTGATAGTTTCGATAGATGGCCTGAGCCCGCTCTTTGGCAAGACGCAGGTCTTCCGTGGGATGATTGAGCAGCGGTCCTCGCGCAGGGATCAAAATATCAGGTTTAAGCGCGGCAATCTTATCGAGGCTGCTGATCCAGGACGCCAATTTCCCACCATAGCCATGATAGGCACCGATCTTCGCCTCCGGGATTGGATCCTGAAAGCTGTAGAAGTCAAAGACGCGTCCACCTTCCCAAATCAAGTCACCACAAACCACCACACGCTTACCTCCCACATCCATGACGTAGGCAACCATGTCTCGCGTGTAGCCGGGAATCGCAACGACCTTGATCTTCAGATCCTGCCACGAAATCACCTCGCCATCGTCAACCCCTTGCACCGGTTTGAGCGCCATCGTTGGCCATTTCGTAACTTGCTGCCCATAGTAATTAAATCGCTCTTCCCACCATGCACTCCAAACACTTTCCGGTTCAGTCAACAGGGACATCGAAGCTTTGGGGCTAACGACTTTCTTGGTCATCTGAGAAGCGAAGACCGCCAGATCTCGACGCACATGAGTGAGGAGCACCATGTCGGCGGTGGTCGCTCTTTTGGCTCCGTAAAACTGAATTGATCGCCCGTTCCGCTCCAGATTCACCGCGTTCAGGGCTCCTCGCTCAAAGGCGAACCCAGCGGGTAATTCGCTCGCCACGCTGGTCGCGATCCAACCAACCCATAATCCCACAACGAAACGGAGGTTTTTCATTCAACAAACCTAGGGACAGCAGCGAAGGATGAAAGCCTCAATTTTCAACTCCCGATCGATTGATAAACGGCAACGCCCTTTCTGTTGAGCGCCGCCGATGGCTTGGCAGAGGTTACCCGATTCGTGTTCAACCGGTTCCACGACCAAAAATCCCGTCCGGGTCATCTTGAGCCTGTCGAAGGATCTCTCTGATCACCCGGGGAAGCGCAGCCGGCACAAACCACCCCATCACAGATCGGCACCCTTGGTGGAAAGTTCGCAAGCTTGCAGGGAAGATGAAGATCCTCCGACAAGCTCAGGATGACTTGGGTTGGGGCGTAGGGGTGTTCTTGACGTTGCTTGATTTTTCCGATCGTGTCGGTATCCGGATCTTTGGATTTTTGCGCTTGGCAGTCAGCGCAACACCAACTCGATTTCATCCCCAGGAGCAAGGTCTCGCGTCACGGGAAATACTCCAGAACGCGTGATCACGAACAGCAGTCTCTTCCCAGAGTCATGCAGGAGATGAAGTCCCAGCTTTTCCCTGCCCGACAGGACAAAGCCCGCGCTCAGAAAGCCGTCCGGAAGGTCCGCAGAACGACGGTCCACGATAGGCTCGCGTCCCAGAGCTTTGCCGTCTACGAGGATCGCAAAGTTCGCTCGCAGGTAAGCATCAATCGTTTTCCCCTCCAAGTCCGACTGATGGATCAGGAGCTCCAGCCAAGACTCCTCAGGGACGATTCGGACCTCAATCCGATGATAGAGTTCAAAGTGAGCATTCGCTTGCGTGCAAACGCAAAGCGCCGCAGCGAAGAACACCCCCTTCTTCACAAGCCTAATTCTGATTGCAGCCTCTCGATCTCTTCTTCCAACTCCTCAATCTTCTGCGAATACTCCGGATTGTTGTATTCACTCCGGACTTCGTTCGGATCGTTTTTTCGATCGTAGAATTCCCACTCGTCGAGATCTTTACCGATAAAGTGGATCAGCTTATTGCGGCCATCGGTGACCCCATAATGAACCGGGACTCCGTGCCCACCAGCCTCGTAGTAATGATAGTAGTGTGTTTGCCGCCAGTCTTTCGGCATCTCACCTTTGAATAGAGGAACCATCGAGCGGCCCTGCATATCTCCGGGATCCGGAGCTCCCGCCATTTCCAGCCAGGTTTGGGCTACATCCAGATTCGAGACAATATGCGTTGCATCCCTACTTCCCTCTTTGATCACACCCGTCCATTTCACCAACAGAGGTGTGCGAAGGCTCTCTTCATACATCCACCGTTTGTCGAACCATCCATGCTCGCCTAGGTAAAACCCCTGATCAGAGCTGTAGATGACCACGGTATCTTCTCCCAAACCGGATTCATCAAGGTAATTCAAAATGCGTCCGACGTTTTCATCCACCGCTTTGACACAGCGCAGATAGTTTTTGATGTAACGTTGATAGTGCCATTTGGTTCGTTCATCACCTTCCAAATTCGCTTTTACATACGCTTCATTGCGAGGACGGAAGTAGGCATCAAACTCGGCCAATTGCTCAGGGGTATGCTTGCTCGAATACTTCAACATCAACCGGTGATCCCCCATATGTTCACCAAGGCCCATCTTATGCAGGGTTGGGGCCTTACTCCGGTTGGCATAGTCGTCAAATAGGGTCTCCGGCTCGGGAAACTCCACGTCGTCATACAACTCGAGGTGACGTAACGCCGGTTCCCAGCGTCCATGAGGCGCCTTATGCTGGCACATCAACAGAAAGGGTTTCTCGGGATCGCGATCTTCTTTCAGCCACCGCAAGGTTTGGTCCGTGATGATGTCGGTGGTATAGCCAACATGATTCACGTTTTCACCATTGGTGAACAACATCGGGTTGTAATATTGCCCCTGCCCTTTCAGCACTTCAAAGTGATCAAATCCGGTTGGCGTTGATTTGAGATGCCATTTTCCAACGATTGCAGTCTGATACCCCGCGGCCTGAAGCAACTTGGGAACCGTCTGCTGGCTTCCATCAA
>JBCDHN010000416.1:0-4008 GCA_038749915.1 Verrucomicrobiota bacterium
CTGTCTCGTTGCCCTCGCCACCACCGCCTTCTGGACGTCACTGCTCGAGCCGATCATGACGCGCGATCGCAAGGTTCGCGGGTATGAAGTGTTTCTTGGGTTGGTCATGATCGGAGCCATTTCCTGGATCTTTCAAGGCGGCTTTGAACACGTGACCGGGTTTCTCGTTGGGATCGGCTCCGCCCTCGCCGGAACCATCTTTTCGATTCTCAATGGTCGCTACGCCCCCAAATATCATCACTGGGTGATCACGTTTTATGAGATGAGTGGCGCAGCCTTGTTCTGCCTGCTGTGCTTACCGCTTTCGGCCACGTTTTTCACGAACGGTGGCGGCGTTGACCTCCTCCCCTCCCCTCTGGAATGGGTCTGGCTGCTGGTCCTCGTCATCGCCTGCACCATTTACGCGTATTCGGAATACGTGGAACTGCTCAAGCGACTTTCGGTGTTTACCATTAACCTGGCCTACAACCTCGAACCGGTTTACGGAATCGTTCTCGCAGCCGTGCTTTTTGCCGAACACGAAGAATTGGGAAGTCGATTTTACCTCGGCGCGGCGATCATTATCGGCGCCGTGGTCGCTCATCCGTTCCTGGAACGCGCCTCTCAAAAACAAGCTTAGCCTAACGCGAACAGAACGGTCAACCAGGGCGTCAAGAGACAGAGATCAGCAACCGCGCGAACAGAGTCCGCTGAAATCCGGTTCGCCCCACGATGCAACACCACGAGACCGACGAACGCGAGCAATAGCGCAAAAAAGAACCGGGGTTCGTCTCCGATCACGACCATCGCGCCTGAAGCCGCCGCGCCGAGAATCCCAAAAATTGGCAGCTGTCGATCCATCTGCTTCCACCAAAGCGACGCACCACCAGGATCATTGGCCTGATCGATTTCGCGATCGCGAGCGGCAATCACAAAACAGTTCATCATCACGACCAGGGCAACTCCCGGTAGCAGGGGCCAGAGCCCGGGCTCGCTTCCAAACGCTGCCCAGATTCCCAGCACCGAGAACAGGCCGATCCCGAATTCCTTGCCTGGAAGTTTCTCCCTGAAAATCACCGGAACGACAAAGAGGAGTCCGTAACCCAAAACGCCGAACGCGACCGCCAATCCCCGCACCGCAACTTCTGACACCGTTCCTGATATCAACAGCCCAGCCAATACGATTCCATTGAACCCCAGAAAGACCCTCAGCAGCCTCTGAACCCGCCGGCCAAATTCCAAACGCCCGTTGACCCGGCTCCAATCGCGGCACCTCCTGACATCGATCAACCGGTCCGCGAGATAGACCGACCAACAGGCGAAAAACTGGGCCGCGTAGACTTCCCAACCTAACGGTGTCCCGAGGGTCCGGGAGACGGCAACGGTCCACGTTGTAATGACAAAGGGAGAATCCAGTCCAAGCCAGCTCGGAAGCCACCACCAGCAAACGCCATTTTGCGGCGCCACATGGGTAGTAGCCAAAGCTCGTTCTGGGGTCGGTTTTTTCACTTTGTGCTGGCGGGGAGCCTGCGTTCGTTCAATTCTAAAATCATGAGTGATGACGGGATACCTAGCGGCGAAACCAGTGAGCGCCAAGTGCTTCTGGTTCACGAAGACGTCGCAACGATGCGTCTGGTTCGCGAAGCCCTCGAAAGTTTCACCGTCAGCACCGTCGATACCAGTCCCAACGCCGTCTACGCGTTCGAACGCTCGTTGCAAAAGCCCTATGATTTGTTTGTCTTCAGCCTCTCGCTTCCGGAAATCCACGGCGAGCTGCTCTACGAGCTCATCGCCAAAGCTTACCAGCACTGCCATGCCGGGTCACGCACCGCTCCCGCCATCATTTATCTGGGGGAGCAAAAACACTCCGCCCGCGTCGATGAACTGCAACGGGATGCCCGGGTCAAAGGCGTCGTCATGCGTCCGATTCGGCTCGATACGTTCTTGAAGAAGGCCCACCAGGTATTGCCCGAGAAAGATCCATCCGAGGTCTAGCTAGCCACGAAAACGGCAACGCCGTTTCGTACGAAGAGCCCAGGAGTTGCCAAAGCGAAGCAAAGGCTCCCCTGGGATCTCCAAGCCCCATCAAGTTCAAGCCTGAAAGGCTTGCGAAAGACTATCGCTACGACTACTTCCCGCTCTCCTTATCAGCCTCATCACTCTTCAGGTCCGCGACTTTCTCGACCTCCCAAACCACTTCCTTCCCGCGATGCTGCGCCGCGAGCCAATTCAACGCCGCTTCGTGGATAATCTCGTGGTCACCCTCAAAAATCGTCAACCGCGTAGCTCCGCTCGTCTTGCGAAAGACGGGTTGCCTCGCTCCGTAGAGCGCATCCACCCCATCGAATGGAGTCTCGAAGTTCTGGGATTCGTAAACCTGACCGATCGACGCAGAATCGAACCGATCAACCTCCGGAACCGCCGCATTCCAAGCATGGAGCGAATGCGAAAACGGAACGCTTCCGGTCCGGCCATCGTGAACTCCGTGATTGATGTCGAGAGGAACATCACCAGCCGAATTCAACCACGTAATGGGCGAGCGCTGCTGGGCATCCTTGAGGCGATCCGGATCGTCGAACGGAGCTCCACCCAGCGCCTTCTCGATATGATTCGCATAACGAATGAACTGCTCATTCTCACTGCATTCCCGATGCCACGCCGCAATATCAGAGATCCCACACCACGCCGAAACTCCGGCCCAGAGCCGGGGAGCGCGACCCGCCATCAAGAGCGATGCATGTCCGCCACCGGAAACGCCAATCACATAAATCCGATCCTCATCGATTGAAGCCTCCTGTTTCGCAAACTCCACCGCACTCAGAATATCCGCCACGGCCAACTCCGAACCCATCGCCGCTGGCGTCCAGTTCGGTCCACGAAAATTGGGATGAATGAAGGCCCAATCAACCTGCTGACACCACTCCGCATAAAGAACTTCGCCACCCGCCTGCGTGTAATCGTTCGACCACGTGTGCAACGCCACCAGCAGCGGAACTTTCCCGGTTTTTCCTTCCGGTTTCCAGAACAGCGCAGGCTGGAGCGACTCATCCCCCATCGAAAGATACTCCACCGTCTTCACTTCCTCGGGATAGGCCCGTTTCAGGGGTTTCGCGTCAAGTTCGCCCAGGTTCATCATCACTACCAATACCGCGAAAGGGATTTGGAACACTCTCATCCTCCCTTCCACCGTCGGCGCCCCCCATCTTCTTCCACATTCCTTCTCCTCTGCACGGAAAACACGCAGCGGAAGATGCGAAATCCTCCGAGCATCACTTCGCAATTCCCGCCTCAATTCCATCGCCTGCTCAAATTCACCACCCAAGTGTTTGATGATTGCTTCGCTTCCAGAGAAGTCTATCCTTCCCTCCCGCATCCATGGCCTCGAACGATTCGCAATCCTCAGATACCAACCCTCCCACCAAACGACCGTCACTTTCCGACGCGCTACAGAACCCCCAAAGCGCGATCTTAGTCATCCTTTCCGGGCTGGGATTGATCATGTTCGGAGTCCTGCTCGGAGAGGCCGTTGAGGGCTTGAAATCGGCTACCCAGCCCGGCGATCGCGTTTTCATCATCTGGCCAACCATTCTCGGGATCGGCCTCTGGGGCTGGATGATGATCGAACGTAGCTTCGTCAATGCCGATCCCACGCTCGAAATCATCATCCGACGGGCTGGCGTCCTTGGCCTCGGCATCGTCCTCTGTCGCGACATGGACCCGGGCATCATCCTCGCCGCCATGGCTGGCTACGCGATTTGTGGGGTGCGGACCCGATTTCTCCTCACCCTCGCCGCTCTCACCGCGCTCGTCCTCTTCCCCACCCTTCAAACCTGGCTCGAAACCGGATGGCTCAACAAGATCGGCATACGCGACTTCGCTGGCGACACGCTCCATATTCTCGCCGGGATGATTGGCGTCGTCGTCCTCACCGGAACGCGATGGGCCAATCGTCAGGCCCTGCCTCAAGAAGAAATGCGTAAAGACCGCGCCTTCTCCGCCATCCTCGGACTGCTCCTGATTCAAGTCGCC
>JBCDHN010000417.1:0-4007 GCA_038749915.1 Verrucomicrobiota bacterium
CGAATCACCTGATCCTTGGGTTTGCCCTCAAAACCTATGCGATGAACTTCGATCTCTACACAGCTCTCGCACCCTACGTGGATGTCATTTGCCCTCAGCATTTGCACGTGGAAGGTCACTCCGCCGCTCCGGATTCTCATTTCATTCTCGATGTGAAAGCTCTTACTGAAACCACGGGAAAGCCGATTTATCTCAGTGATAATTTCTGTGGAAACACGAATCCAAACAAGAGCCGCACAGGGAGATACCCGAGGTATACCGATGAGTCTCACATTGGAGCAGTGTTTCAGGCGTTCGTTCATGAGGCCTTGGCTCGCCCGGAAGTGATCGGATTCTCTGCTTGTATATCGATCAATCACCGAACCGATCAGCACGCCTACAAAGGCCTGCTTGATGCTCAGGGTTTTGAGAAGTCTGAGGTGACTGATTCCATCAGGGAGATGAAGGGGAAGCTCATTTCCTATCGAAAACACAGGTTCTCGAACGAGGATTTGGCCTTACTCCAAGAGAACACCAAATCGAAGATCAAAACTGCAGTGGGAGAATAATAAAGCCAATCACAGCTTCGCCGACAGACCGCTGATTCATCCGGTCCTTTAGGGGGCATCAAGCATTACTAACAGAGGTTTGCTGAAACACCTTAGAAGAAGAGAGTTCAGCATCCTTTTCTTATGCCTTTCAGCTTTGGGCTTTAATGGTTGGGGGAGGGGATTTGAAAATGCATGAGATGACCGTTGTCGTCCTCTTTTTGTCAGTTTTCGTATCCCACTTCCGTCACATGCGTAACGTTTCTCAACCTTGCTATGATTTCACGCCCCAAACTCATCAAAGCCGCCCTGACAGCCGACGCTCTCAATCTGGGACCTCATTGGGTTTATGATCAGTCGGCTCTGGCGAACGCTTATCCGGAAGGCGTCCACCAACTCACAAACCCGCTCTCGTCCTATCATCCTGACAAAACAGCAGGAGACTTCACTCACTATGGCGACAACCTCGTCCTCATGCTCCGCACGGTCTCCGAAGGCGATGGTTGGAATCAGGGCGATTTCGCACACCGATGGCAGGAATTCTGGTCGGATACTTCGAGCTACTGTGACGGGGCGACGCGCAAGACACTGGCTCGCCTCGAGGACCACTCCCTCGACGCATCCACATCGAACGATATTGCCGGCGCTTCGATCGCACTGTTTCTCACCGGTCTTTTGGAAAACGGTGAACCGGAAAAGATGATTGATGCGGTGCGTGAACGAACGGGTTTTGCGCATCGGGACCCTGAAACGATGGATGTTTCGGAGTTTTTCACTCGCGTCATCGGACGACTTGATTCGGGCGATTCCGTTGCCGACGCACTCGATGGTGCGGCCTCAGCCGACTACAAACAGCTCAATGCTGCAGCGTATCTCAAAAAGGCAAAAAGCGCGCTGGAATCCGGTGACCCCTTCAAGGTGGCTGCGGATTTCGGTCTTGGCTGCAGCTTGCCGGGGGCTTTTCCCGGGGTGCTCTACTTCCTTCTTCGCCATCCCAACGATATGGTTGCCGCTCTGAACGAAAACGCTCTGGCCGGCGGAGACAACTCCGCTCGAGCCATCATCATCGCTCTCGTTCTCACGGCAGCGAACGGGTGGGATGTCTCACTCGATCCATTGTGGAATTCGCTGAAGCAGAAGAACAACCTGGAAGTTTGGATGGCTGGGTGAGGAACGCCAAGTCCAGAGCAGTTTCACTGAATTTGTAGCTGATGAGAGTGGGTATGGTCGGGATCAAGTACGGCTTTGCCGGTAAATGGGGCTCAGCGGAATCTTTGGCCTTCAACCGTGTTTTGGCGCAGTCTACAACGCCTTTCAAGTCTAACCATACAACAAGACATGCCAGAATGTCAGACCAATATGAAAGTTGTTTCGGTGTGCACAAAGATCCTCAGTGAATTCCTCCCGTCCTCATAAAAAATCATCTGGCATTGGAATTGCCTTTGCCATGGCCACCTGCTGGACAAGTGCCAGACCCATGCAACTTTGTTTCCATCCTGATGAGTGATAAAACCTGCTATTTGATTACTGACAACGGCTCCTATCGTCCCGATGCGACCCTGAGCCTGCGCAGTCTCGCGGAGCGCTTCGGCGCGCGGATCAGCGAGTCCGTCGAGCCGGTTTCACTTCTTCATTCAACCAAGATTTCGCCCGACAAATTGGGTGGAATTTCGGCTCAGATATTCGAGCCTTTCGTTGTCAGGAAGCTCGAAGAGGGCGTTCGCCGCTTCCATGTGACGCCGCTGTTTTTCGGTCCTAGTGCGGCAATTCTCGAATACATGCCCCAGCGCGTGGAGTTCTTGCGAGCCACCTGGCCAGATCTCGAAGTTCGCATCAGCCCCTGCATGGTGAATCCGGAGGATGCGGACGATAAGCGGATGGCAACGATTTTAACCGACCGGATCCATGCCACCCGTGAGCAACGGGGTTTCAAGACCCCTTCGGTCGCTCTCGTCGATCATGGCGCGCCTCGGATCGAGGTCACCGAAGTCCGCAACCATCTTGCAAAACAGGTTCGCCATCTGCTGGCCGAAAACGATTTTCCTGAAGTCGTGGCTTGTTCAATGGAACGCCGTGATGGCGATGAATACGCTTTCAACGAACCGCTGCTGGAGCGGGTCATCGGCACTGAAGGTTTCCGGGAGCAAGTCATCGTCTCCATGCTCTTCGCTTCTCCTGGTCGGCATGCCGGCCCCGGTGGGGATGTCGCCAAAATCTGCGAGGAAGCTGCTGGGTCCCATCCGGATCTCGAGTGGCAGATGACCGATCTCGTAGCCGGACATGACGGTATCATCGATATCCTCTCCGCTCGTTTCGAAGAAGGCCGGACATCTGAGCCAGTATCTTGGGAAGGTGAAATTCCGAGCTAGAATAGGCGCCTTGAGTCGGATGGGCTTCGAAGTCGATCGTTTTGCTACTTCATCCACCGAGATGCGTGGACTCCAGTTGGGGTGGGGAAGTCAGTGCCGGTGCTCCCAACTGACGGTAGGGAAGCACCTGAAAAACGTTTTTGCCGGATCGAGGAGACAACGTGGTCGTGTTTGGTCGGACCGGACCTCACGATGATCGGTCAACAGGAGTCGGGGGCTGACTCTTTTTGTCCTCGTCTTCACGGCGGCCGGCTGTCTCGTCGTGGGACTGGCGCGATCGCGGTCAATAATTCAAGCACCTGTTAAGGTTGATCAGCATCGAGGCGTAGGGATAGGTTGACAACGATGTGACCGTCGCCAGCCGACACTGCGATGGCTATCGTGCTTACCGTGTCCTTCGCTGGCTTACTGCGATCGCCGAATGACAACGGACTGACTACATCATCTCCCCTCTCGTCCCCCCATGCCTGAAACCAAACAGAATGCAGAAAGCGACCCTTCGGCGGATCGTTTTCTGACGCGTCCCAGCCTGATTCAAAAGGCATCGAGTGGCAAATCGTCGCCGGCCTGGGACGAATTACACCGATTTTACGAGCCGTTTGTCAGCATGGTGCTTTCGCGAATGGGGTTTCGCGGGGAAGATCTTGCCGATGTCAGTCAGCAAGTCTTCGTGAAACTTTGGAAGGGTCTGGAGAGCTACGAGTCTCGTGAGACCAGTCGCTTTCGAAGTTGGTTCTCTTCGATCATTCGAAACACGGCGGTAGACTGGTTGCGGGTGCATCGCAAAGGTCCGGATCAGCTCAGCCTCGATGAGCCTGGAGCGATGGAAACTTTCAATCTTGGAGACCCTTCCGGAGTTGAGCAGCAAATTGAGGAAGAATGGCGTTCCTACATTGTCGATACGGCGATGGAGCGCATCCGGGAAGTATTTACAGGAAATGCTTTTGAAGTGTTCGCCCGTTCGCTCGAAGGTCAGACTGCGGAAGAAATCAGTGATGCTCTCAACGTCCGGATCGACAGCGTTTACGTGTTAAGAAGTCGCGTCAAAGGGCGTTTACAAAGGGAGATTCAGGAATTGCGTCATGATCTCGAATTTGCCGATGAGTGAGTC
>JBCDHN010000418.1:0-4006 GCA_038749915.1 Verrucomicrobiota bacterium
CCGGTCCAGACCTTCCTCCTCGGCGTGCTACCCAAGGCGATCCCCAATCTCATCACCTACAGTTTTTACCGATTCGAATGCGCGTTGCGCGCTTCGGCCGTGCTTGGCTTCCTCGGGATTGAGACCATTGGACTCTATATCCAGCTCTCTCACGAAGAATTCTATTACCGGGAGGTTTGGACGTATTTCTACATGCTGCTGATCTTGATCGTGCTGGTCGATTTCCTCGGGGCGATGATCCGAAAACGGCTCCAGGACCCATCGGATTCCAACCAGGTTGTTCAGGACGAACCGTCAGATCGAATGGAGCGGGTTGAAGCGTTGCGAACAGCGCGGCCCCGTGATCCGTTCCTGCGCTGGACCGGCATTAGCGTGGTGGTGTTTACGGTGCTGGCCTGGACTACGGGCGGAAACCTTCTCGGACGCTTGTCTGCCGAGCGCCGCTGGATCAACTTTCAGAACTTTGTTACGGAGCTGGTTCCCGCTCCAGTTCAGGACAGTGGAAATTGGCTTGAGGCCATCCCCTGGGCCTGGCAGCTACTGGTGGATGGAGGAGGCGTAGCACTGTTTACCACACTCGGCATTGCCTGTTCTGCGATCATCATTTCGAGCATGGTTGTTCTCCCATTCCTTCCGCTGGCCAGTCGACAACTGGGGCGTCCCGATCCTGGCGGAGTCTGGGCGGGGCGCGTTCCTGGTTGGATCCGGCAGGGATGGCGTATGATTGGAAATGGGACGCGGTTTCTTTTTGTGCTAAGCCGAGCAATCCCGGAATACATTCTTGCGTTTCTGCTCATCTCCCTGTTGGGCCTCCAGGTCTGGCCGCTGGTTTTGGCACTTGCGATCCACAACTTCGGGATCCTCGGCCGACTGTGGGGTGAAGTGGTCGAAAACGCAGACCTGACCGCGGCGGAACAGGCCCTTAGTTCAGGCGCCGGGAGATTTCAGGTGTTTGGGCTGATTCTCTTTCCGGCGGTCTTCAGTCGTTTCCTGATCTACTTTTTCTATCGATGGGAAACTTGCGTGAAGGACGCCACTGTTCTGGGAATGCTCGGCTTGCTGACCTTGGGGAAGTTGATTGCCCTCTCCAAAGGGTTCTTTTGGGACGAAATGTTCTTTTACGTACTGCTTGCCGCGTCAGTCATTCTCGTCACCGATTTGTTTTCGTCATATCTTCGGCAATGGTTGCGTCGATAGCCCTTCCCAAGAACCCCTTCCATGGCCAACTCTCGACATTTCATTCTCGGCACCGCCGGCCACATCGACCATGGCAAGAGTTCGCTGGTTCAGGCTTTGACCGGAACGAATCCTGATCGCTTGCCCGAGGAAAAGGCGCGGGGAATGACGATTGAACTGGGGTTCGCCAATCTTGTAATGCCGACTTCCGATGACTCAGGCGACGAGCTGGCGATTGGGGTCATTGACGTTCCCGGCCATGCTGATTTCGTCAAAAACATGGTGGCCGGCGTTGGTTCGATTGATCTCGCTCTATTTATCATCGCTGCAGACGATGGATGGATGCCGCAAACCGAAGAGCACTACCAGATTTTGAGCTATCTCAACGTTCCGCGGGCTATCGTCGCGTTGACCAAGGTGGATTTGGTGGATGACCTCGAGTTGGTTCGCGAGGACATTTCTGATCACCTCGGTGGTGGTAGCTGGGAATCGGTCCCGGTTATTCCGACTTCGGCACACACAGGGCAGGGGATCGAAGAACTACGCGAGGAGATTTCCAAGGTTTTGACCGATTCGCCACCGGTGACTGATTGCGGCAAGCCGCGACTTCCGGTGGATCGTGTTTTCTCTCCCAAAGGGGTTGGGACTGTCGTGACGGGAACGCTAACAGACGGCGAAGTAAAGACCGGGCTCGAGTTGGTTGCGCAACCCGGTGGAATGACCGCCAACGTCCGAAATGTGCAGTCGCATTCAGCAAACAAGGATGAGGTGCCGCCCGGGACGCGGACCGCTTTGAACCTGACCGGGGTTGGCGTTGCCCAGCGGGGGACCGAGGGCATTGCCCGGGGAAATGTCCTGACCCTTCCCGCGCTTGGCGAGGCGGTCACGAGCATTGATGTGCTGCTCGAGAAAAGTAGCCGCGAAGTTCACGGCCAGCCAAAACCAAAGTCCGTGAAGACGGGGCGTCAGGTGCGTTTCCACTATGGCAGTGCGAGTTTTGACGCCAGAGCTCACTTTCTGAATGCAAGGCTTTTGGAACCCGGAGGAACGGTGCTGGCTGAATTGCGCTTCGCAGAGCCCATTTTTGTATTCATTGGCGATCGGTTTGTTCTGCGCGACGCTTCGCTCGGAGTCACCCTGGCGGGAGGCGTTGTATTGGATGAAGACGCCAATCGCAGAATGTTTCGAAAGCCGTGGCAGGAAACGTTTCTCGAAACGCGTGCCGCCAATCCTGATGACTTGGAAATCCTGATAACCTCCCAGTTGATTCGCGACCAGGCGGTCTCCAAGTCCAAGTTGTTGCGAAAATCAAGGTTCAGTGCTGAGGCAATTGGCGAGAAAGTGCAGTCCCTCACCGATTCGGGGAAGCTGGCCCAGAGTGGAACCTGGGTGTTCGATCGGGAATGGTGGGAAAGAGTCTCGAATCGAGCAGGTGAAATGGTGCGCAAAGTCCATCAGGAGAACCCAGAACTGCCTGGATTGCCGATTCGTGATCTTCGCAGTGCGGTGGAGGCTGATCTTCCGCAAAAGAGGCTTTTTGAGGTGATTCTCGATGGACTGCTGTCGGGGGATTATGCCAAAGCTGGGCCAAACATCCGGCACCGGGATCACCTGCCCGAACTGCCGCCCGAACTTCAACAAGCCGGTGAGTCGGTGCGGAAGGTGCTTGCTGAAGACGTTCTCCAACCGCCAAACAAATCTGAAATCGCAACCAGCCCGGCGGAAGAAAAGGCGCTGAAGTTTCTGATTCAGGTGGGAGAAGCGATTTCGCTCGACCCCAAAACGGTCATATCAGCGCAGGGTTACGAGAGGATCAAAGCGGCAGTCATCGACCATTTGCAAAACCAAGGAAAAGGAACCGCCAGCGAGCTGCGGCAGGTGGTGGGAACAACGCGTCGAATTCTGATGCCGATTCTGGAACGCTTCGATGCTGAGGGGATTACGCTCCGCCAGGGTGATTATCGGACATTGAAGTAGTAGCGCGGGTTCTGTTCGAGTGTCGGACAGTTTTTAGCCTTGCAAAGTCACAGGAAAATCAGCAGACTCTTGGCAAGACCATGAAAATTGCATCATTTTTGGTTCTTTTCGCAGGAGCATTCATTGTCACTTCGCAGGCAGAAATGAGAACCTTCACCAGTATGGATGGAGGCAAAACTCTCGAAGCTGAGGTGGTTGAGTTTTATCCGGAAAGAGGCACCCTCAAAATTCGAAAGTCCGACGGACGTTTTCTCACGGTTCCAGCCAAAGCGTTTAGCGAATTGGATCAGGAATACATCGGCGAGTGGTACAAGACCGCGATGGCGGGGCGAAGGTTGGCCATCAATTTTGGCGATGTCGAAGCTGAAGGAGGCGAGCGCAGAACAGCGAATTCCAAGATCACCACCACTAAGGAGTCGTTCGAAGTGAGCGTTCGGAACAATGCATCGACCGAGTTTGATGGCTTGGAAATGCAATATCGGATTTTCTACTACAAGGACGGGGCCAAGGCGGGAACGAAGAAGATGCTTCACAAAGACGGATTCGTGGAGCTCGCCAGTTTGGACCCGAGAGCTGAACAAACTATCTCCACGGAGGCTGTAGCGGTTGAGCGAGAACGTCCGTTACCGGCGTCGCAATGCGTCGGAGGGACATGACGAACTCCCGCAACCCGCGCGAGTTCGCGCACCGACAAAGTGGAAGGAATCGAAGTCAGACTTCTCCGTTCAGGAAAAATCGTGAAAACAGCAACTTATCCAAGCACGCTTCGCCGGCGCTGGGAGGACGTTGAAGATCACGGTGAGGTTGTGATCCGATAGATCAGGGCATCAGCGGCTGTCACGCTCCCAATGAG
>JBCDHN010000419.1:0-3986 GCA_038749915.1 Verrucomicrobiota bacterium
AAGATAGCCAAGCAGATCCATCACTTCGACCTTGTTGAAGGAGTTGAGCAATCCCGGTGGCATCATCGAAATCGGAGAAGGCTGAATCTTGACGATTTCCTCCCGATCAACCCGCGTCCGTTTCATGGGATCAAGCATGTCGGTGTTGATGATCAGATCATTTCCTTCCAGATCGACAATTTGGCCGATCACCGCTTTTTGGTCGGCTTTGGTGATGACCACGGAACTGTAACGATGGCTGATCTGGCCGCTCGGATTGAGAATGTGGTCGAGAATATCGCGCGCCCCATACTTCCGCGTCAATGCGGTCAGATTCGGACCAAGGGCGCGGCCTTCGTTGCCAAAGCTGTGGCAGGCCTGACAGGAAGCTTCGCCAAAGAGACGTCGGCCGTTTTCCAGATGAGCCGAGCGCAGGCCCTGGCTCAAGTCGCGATCAAAATCGCGGACCGCCCACGATTTCACAAAATCGCGCCGGTGGTTCATACCAAACGCGAGCAGATTGACTGGATCATCATTCAGCAGCGCTCCAAAGTTGTTCTTTTCCTCTTCACTGAGATGGGAAATCGCATCTTCCCGCATGTTGTTGAGGTAGGTGTGAAGAGAGGCCCCTCCCTTGAAGTCTCTAGCTTGCAGAAACCACCCGAGAAATCGGGTCCGCAGTTCATCGGTCCATCCCGATTTCAGGTGGCGCAGCGATTTCACATACCCGATCTGCTCTTCCTGTGAAGTTGCTCTTTCCAGCAGGTTCATGGCCGGAGCCGCAACCTGGCCGGCATCCAGAAACACCAGCAGCTCGAGAATCTCGGTATCAAGAGAAGTGGAGTCTGTCGGGAAACGGCTCAGCCAGGATTCGCTCAGTGTTTTCTGCAACGCGGGTGCTGGAGGGCCGGAACGCGAGAACAAGACCAGGTGAAGGCGCACCAGATCGAGTCGGTCCGTCTCATCCAGATTCGCCCAGGGAATCGCGTCAAGGCTGTCGAGAATATCGGTTTGCAGATCCGCGCTCCCCACTCGTGCCAGGGCGAGGAGAGCTTCGATTTTTCCTCGTGAATGTTTTTCGGATAGAGCTTTGGTTTGCCAGTTCTCCACCGGCTGATGCTCAAGCACGGTTCGGGCCGCATAGCGAACGTGACGATCAGGATGGATCAGATAGGGCCAGGCGGTATCAACCGTTCCGGGGATGGCGTGACCATGAAATTGTTCCAGTGCTTCCCGAAGCTGAAATGGGCGTGGCAGGTTGGTCAGCGTATGTTGCACGGGTTCAGCAGGTTCTTCTCCGGTGTAGGTGACGCGATACAGTCCGGACTGGGTGTCACGTCCGCCAATGGTGAAATAGAGAGCACCGTCCTGATGCACCAGGATGTCGGTGATGGGAAGTGGGGTGGCGCTTAGAAATTCCTCGGCAGTTGCCTCGTAGGAACCGTTTTTTGCCTTCGCGTGAATGGTATGGATGCGTCCCTGGCTCCAGTCACAGGCGAACAGGGCGTCCTGATACTTTTGCGGGAAGTTGGTGCCATGACCAAATGCGAGCCCGGTGGGAGCTCCCGTTCCGATCTCCAGCACGGGAGGAACGCTATCGAAATAGTAGCTGGGCCACTTGCCTCCGGCATTTCTCCATCCGAACTCGGCTCCGCTCATGACGTGATAGATTCGGGTGGGGCGATACCAGGGAGTGCCGAGATCCCATTCCATATCCGAATCAAAGGCAAACATCTCACCATCGCGATTGAACGCTGCGTCGAAGTCATTGCGCAGCCCGGTCGCAACGATTTCCCACTTCTTGCCTTCCGGATCCGTCTTCGCGATCCAGCCGCCCGGCGCTTGAGCGTCGCTCATGAACTCCTGTCCGATCGGACGGTCGAGCAGCAGGTCTTCCTGCCAGACTTCGCGGATGCGGGTCCGTTCCCAATCAACGATGGGCGTTCCATTGCCCACACAAACATAAATGGAGGCGCCGTCCGGTCCGAGAATGACGGAGTGAGGACCATGTTCATCCCCCTGGTTTTCGAAGAGCCGGAGACTCTCCACCAAATCGAACTCGTCATCCCCATCGCTGTCGCGCACACGGTACAGTCCCCGGCCTTCAAAGTCGTTGGAGTTGACCATGACATAAAGGCTGTCGAAAGCGTAAAGCAGTCCGTGGGCATGCCCGATGTTCAAGGCAATCCGCTTGACGCTGGATGGATCAAATGGCTGCCCCAATTCCGGTGCTTCCATGCGATAGAGGCTTCCGGTTTCGTCGGAAGCAATCAGGCGACCTTTATCATCCATGCAAAGGGAGATCCAGGACCCCTGCTGCTCCTTGGGGACTGAGTATAACCGCTCGACCTGGAACCCTTTGGGAACAGTGATGAGCTCCACGGGAGTGGCTTGGTTGCCAAACGGATGAACGGAGCCGCGGTAGGGTTCGGAGGTTTTTTCCGCAGTCGCACCGGGAGCGACTTTTTTGGCGGGGATCGAGAGCTTGGTGTCTGGTGTCTTGGAAACCTTCGGGGTGGAGGACGGCTGAGACGCTTGCGGCTGCGCTGGCTTTGGTTCGGTTTCCAACGTCGCTTCGGGGATGGTCTTGAGACCGGCCGCTACGAGAAGCGAATCCTGATTGACGGAAGCACGGCTGCCCTGACCCAGAACCCCGAAGGACTTGGCATTTTCCCATTTGGTGTCGTCCAGACCCGGTTGTTTCCAGCTTCCCGGGACCGAAGTGGAAACTTTCCAGGTTTGATCCGAGACAATCGCAGCGGTGGAACCGTTGATGAAAGCGGAAACCTGGAGGAGCAAGCCCGCCTCAGTATCGCCGCCGTTGAAACCTTCCACCGCGACAAGGTTCTCACCCTTGACCAGCATGGAAGCGACATCGCGATACAGAATCTTTTCCCAGCCGCGATGAAGAGCCAGTTTTTCGCCATTGATGTAAATGACTGCGACGTCCGCTGCGACCCAGAGATGGGCTTGTTGCGGGTTTTCGGGCAGTTCAAAGGTTTTGCGGAAGAAGACGCTTTGGTTGCGTTTTGCTTCCGGGCCTTTCCAAATCCATTCCGGTTCAGCCGCAAAAATGGGGGTGATCAGGCTGAAAGCCAGGAAGGAAAGCAGGGCCCTAGAGGTGGGGAGTGAGGACATGGGACTGATTTCTAACTAATGAATCGCAAAAATGTGGAAATTATAATAAACGCAAAAATATGATTCGTGTAGCAAAACTTGATCTTAAATCAGATTTTTTCGGATTTAAGGTCCGGAACGAGCCTGAAAAGGCCGGGTATCGCCCTGAAATTGAGGGCCTTGGAAGCTCTGACCTTACTCTTGCTTTGAGGGGACAAATCGCGGAGAAAAGACCATTCCCCGCCTTTGAGTCCACTCAGTGACTTGGATTCTGACCTTCTGACCGAATGGGAGCTGGTCGGAAACCGCAGAAGCCGTCTGTGCCAGACTCGACGGAGCCGTTTCCAGGAAAAAGGCAACCCGAACGGAATCGTCGCGATTTCTGGCTTCAACAACGGCACGTGCCGTCATGCTCTCTCCAGGCGAGAGCTCGACGTAGTTCATCATTTCGTTTCCGCACCATCCAACCAGACCGCGTGGTCGGACTCCGGGGGCCTTCACTTCATAAAAAAGAAAATCGGCACTTTGGCCGGGGAACGAAACGATTTGCTCGGAGACATTCTCCAACAGGGTGGTCACGATCAGGTCGCCACTGGAATCTGGCGCCACGTGCTGAATCGAAACTTTCACAGGCTGAGTTTGGCCCAAGAGAAAAAGAAGCCCCATTGGAAGCGCCAAGGCGATCCCCACGAGAAATCGGACGCGGTGAATCACGGAAACTCCCGAAATTCGCTTCCAGACTGAGGAAACTGACTTCATGCCAATGACAGATGATGGCGGGTCATGGTTCCTACAGTTCATGGTGCGGAACGCTTCGTCAATTTCGAGGTCAGAAACCGCAATTCCACTTTTTTGATTTTAGGCTTGTCTTTGACGGTACTGTCACGCTT
>JBCDHN010000420.1:0-3985 GCA_038749915.1 Verrucomicrobiota bacterium
CTTCGCAGAATTGCGAATCACGGCTGCTTTTTGGCTTCAATTCCGGAAAAATGGTCTCTATTTGCGCGATTGAGTTATATTTTTCATAAAAACTGCGATTTATAGTTGAGAAATTTCTAAAATGATGGAAACTCTATTCATCGCGAGCAAGACAACATCAGTTGATCACAACGCTCCATCCAATTTCCCAATTTTAGAGAGAACCATAGTTAACGTTTGTTTATTTGTTTCAGTTTGAGTGAGTAGCTAACTGAGTGAGTGACTGGATAAGGGTCGGCAGATTTCTGCCGGCCCTTTCCATCTTTGGAATCGGACGGTTTTTAGTTTTCTTGCAACCAATGTAACGGGCCGGGGTTGGTATCGTCTGAACATCCACGATGAAAATCATGACAAAGAACCTACTGATTGTTGCAGCTTCGGCGGCAGGACTGACCTTCAGCTTGGCTGAAGGCGAAGGAGATAAACCCAAGCGCGGTCCAGGTGGAGGCGGAAACCCACTCAAGGCCCTCGACACCAATGGCGACGGAGCGATTTCCAAGGCTGAGGCCGGCGACAAATGGGAGCGACTTGGTCAACTCGACAAAAATGGAGACGGTTCCGTTGGTGCTGATGAGATGCCGAAAATGGGAGCTGGCGGCAAAGGTGGTAAGGGCGGAGACATGATGGCCAGAATGTTCGAGCAGATGGATACGAACAAAGATGGCAAAATTTCCCAGGCAGAAGCTGGCGAACGCTGGGAGCGCCTCGGCAAGCTTGATAAGGACGGAGACGGAGCCGTTGCGAAGTCTGAAATCCCACAGCGCGGTTCGGGCGGAAAAGGTGCACCTGGCGGAAGCCCCGGTGGACGCGGTGGTGACCTTTTCTCGAAGGCCGACAAGAACCAGGACGGACAATTGACCGAAAGCGAAGTTCCTGCGGAAGCATGGGCTAAAATTTCCAAAGCGGATGCCAACAGCGATGGTGCCGTAACCAAGGAAGAAATGGCTGCAGCCCGCCCACAAGGTGGTCCTGGTGGCAAGGGAGCAGCAAATAAAGACGCAGGAAGTGGCAAGAAGCCTTCTCGTCCTCCGCTCGAAGAAGACGACGCGACTACCTAAGATACTTTCCCACCTCAAAGTAATCGCTGAAGGCCACCCAGGAATTTGGGTGGCCTTTTTCGTGGGATGTTGCTCTTTTCTTCTCTTTTCGACAGGCTCTGGATGAACGTTGCAGAGCCGGAGAAGAAAGCCGTCATCAATCATCTGTAACCGATGATTCTCCCTTCTAATCACCAGTCTGATTCCCATCCGAAATGCTGTTCGAGCCAGCAAATCCGAGGTATCGTCAACCCATGAAAACAATCCTCATGATCTGCACGGTGCTTGGTCTGCTTTCGAAAATTTCGTTTGCCGATCAGTTGGCTTATATCTCAAAAGCGGATGCCGAACGCGCTGCGGAGCATATCGAAAAACAGCAACTCATCGTGACCTACTGTTCGCTCTGCAATAGCGAGCCCGTTGAGCTTTGGCACGTTCAGGAGACCAAAGTTGCCCACACGGGTTATGAGAACTATTACGAAGTCATCGTCAAGGCCCGCAGAATTCTCACCTCTGCCCGGGTCTTCGACAGCGGTCAGTATCAGGAGCCGGTCGAACTGGATTACGTTGGTCATCCTGACTCCGCCCTGGAAGAACTGAAGCTGGATCTGGCTTACATTTACACCGCTCTCGAAGGAGCGTGGTTCTGCGTTGGCAAGCTGCTTGAAATGGACTGTGAGATCCTGGTCGAAGAGATCCGGATCTGATCAGCGAGTTCCAGTTTAGGAACTCTCGACCCGGCTCATCCGCACCAGATCGCTCATCACGATTGCGGTGACCACAGCGGCGTAGGTGCCTCCTGATTTCTGGGCAATTGCGTGGATCCGTTGAACCTCGCGGGCGTCTTCTGCGGACAAGGGACGCCCCAAGGCAAACTGGGTGACTTTCCACGTTAAACTCTCGCGAACGCGATCACTCTTCGCCAGCAAATCCATCAGCTCGCCCGAGTTTTGGTAACTCACGGGCCCATCCGCCCCTGGAAACAAAATCTCACCGTCATCGCGAAGCGGATTCCCGTGGTGATCCTTCTCGTGGTAAGCGCCAATCCCGTCGAACTTTTCCAGTCCAAACGCCAGTGGCTCGAATCGAGCATGACAACCACCGCAATTGACGTTGGCAATCCGTTGCTCGGCGACATCACGATGCGTCAGTCCTTCCTTGGTCGGGACGGGCGCAACATCCAATCCGGGAGGCGGTTCCTTGACGCTTCCCCGCAGGAGATCGTGCAGAACAAAAAGCCCACGCGTCACCATTGAGGCTTCGTCCCCTCCAATCGTCAGAATGCTGCCCTGCGTCAAGAGACCACCGCGGAAAGGCAGGGAAGCCAGCTCGTATCGGGCCATCTCATTTCCCCGCGATTCCAAACCATAATGCTGTGCCAACCTTCCCGAGGCGAAGGTAATCTGTGCATTGAGCAGATCGGCGAGGGGGCGACTCTGATTCCACGCTATCTCCTCAAAAAAGGCGAGCGTCTCCTCGCGCATATCAGCTGCCAGCTCAGCGCTCCAGGAGGGAAACATCTCTGCGTTGGGCTGTAGATGATTCAACCGATCCAAATCCAGCCATTGCGACACGAACTGACGTGACTGCCGAACCGCACGAGGGCTATTGAGCATCCGCTCGACCTGCTTTGAAAGGATCTCAGAATCTGACAATTCCCCATTCTGAGCCGCCACCAGCAGCACCTGATCCGGAGGACCACCCCAGATGATATAACTAAGCCGCGAAGCCAATTCAAAGTCATCGACAAACCCACTCGATCGCTGATTCTCGATTCGGTAGATGAACCGCGGCGATTGGAGCATCGCCTCGATTACATAACCAACCGCCTCATCAAAATTGCCGCCCGCAGCCGAGACAGTTGTCGTGATCCCACGGAAGGCGTTCAATTCAAGCCGATCGAGCGGACCGCGCAGAAGCAACCTTCCCATGTTTTCAAGCAGTGGTCGCATCGGCTTGTCTTCCAGACTCCTGGTCTGTCCAAACTTCGACGCAAACTTCCGAACATCTATTTGGCTGACGATGATGCCGGCCAATTGGGCATGGGCGTCGATGTGTTTCAGGTCAACATTCAGGTTGTACGCGGTATTGGAAAACCCGTCTGCCCTCAGGTCCGGCGGAAGCAATTCGAGAGCCTGCTCTCGGATGTCCACTCCCACGGTGTGCTGTACGGTCTCGATGTATTCATCGCGGGTCAGGCGTTGCACCCAGACCTGGCCGCTTGTCGCATCGTGCTCATATATCGCCGGGTCAATCGCATCCAGAGTCCAGGGAGCTCCCGCCGCAATCCAATCCTTGATCAGCTGCTTCTCCTCGGAGCTCAGTGGATCACGATCCTCCGGCATGTCATCGTGCTCAATTTCCTGCCAGATCGCACTCTTTGCGTAGTCTCCCGGAACAAGCGCCGGACCGCCTTTGCCGCCTGCCAAAACCATTTCCTTGCGAGAGAGATCAAGTCTCCCTTTGCGAATTCCCGAGTCGTGACATTCCAGACAATGCTTGGCCAACAATGGCGCAATTCTGTGCTCGAACAATTCCGCTCCGGGATCCGGTCCGCGCTTCACCAGCATGCCTTCTCCGGGCCCCGAATCCACGCCCGCCTTGAAGCGATCGACAATTTCGGGGCCTTCGAGCTCTCGGCTGAAGATGGCAACCTTGTGGAAGGTCCCAAGCCAGGGCCGGTCTTTGCTTAGTTCATTCGCCAGAGCAAAATCATGGTCCCGGTCCCAGTTCTGCAGATTCCCGGAGATCGTCTTTTCGGCATTCTTCTTTCCGTTGATGAACATCCGCGTCTTCCCGCCCCGATCCCTCGTGTAAACCACATGGGTGAGCTGCGTCGCGACCTGACGGGAACTTGAGGAGACGGATGGCATCCCATTCTTGCTCGTCTTGCTACTGCGAAGCCGAAC
>JBCDHN010000421.1:0-3979 GCA_038749915.1 Verrucomicrobiota bacterium
GAAAGACCTTCATGGTCAAAGCCGGGAAAGATGCCCCTGACACGGTCGTTACGGAAGAGGGAACGGTGGGCAGCGACGCCCAAACGGTTTCCCTGCAGTAACGCATTTTGGCGATTGATGAGGTGTCGAGAGATCGGTGAAAGCCGGTTGTGAAACTGAACCTAATCGATGGCCTTCTGTGGTTATCCGCGTCCATCCGTGTTGAGGATGGCAGGAATCACAGCTGCTAACGGTTTTCCACAGATGAGCACGGATCAAATGGTGGTGGGGATTGGACTTGAAAACGGACCGGGCTTGCAACCAGAGCCGAGAGCGCCAAGTTCGATCCATGAAACCCCATTTCATTCTCGTCTTAGCGCTCGCTCTCTCAACCTTTCGAGTTTACGCGGAACGACCGAACATCCTCTGGATCGTGGGCGAGGACGCGTCGGCTCACCTGAGCTGCTATGGCGAAGCGCTGATTGAAACGCCCTTTCTTGATCAGCTGGCAGCCGGCGGCATTCGCTTCGAGAATGCGTTCGTGACCTGCCCGGTATGCTCACCGAGCCGTTCGGCAATGGTCACGGGAATGTTCCAAACCACGCTTGGTGCTCACAATCACCGAAGCCAGGGCAAGAGCGGCAAGAGTGCGGGTTATCCTGCTTACTTCCAAAGTTATGAATTGCCGGTGAAATCGATTCCGGAGTTGTTCCGTGATGCAGGCTACTTTGTGACCAACGGATCGGGCTCTTCCTCCAAGTCGGCTGGAAAGACGGACTACAATTTTGTGACCAAGGGTTCGCTTTACGACGGAGCGGACTGGCGGGCTGCCGCTGCTACTGGAAAGCCGTTCTTTGCTCAAATCCAGCTGGCCGGGGGCAAGAGTCGGAAGAAGGACCAGACTGCAGTTGACCCGGCGAACGTTGAACTGCCGTCCTATTATCCCGATCATCCGGTGCTTCGGGAAGACTGGGCAGTTTACCTCAATAGTTGGTTGAATCAGGATCGTCAGGTTGGCGAGATTCTGGCTTCGTTGAAAAAAGCTGGTGTCGCTGATGAGACGATTGTGTTCTTCTTCACTGATCACGGTGTGAGCCATGCCCGCGGCAAACAGTTTCTCTATGAGGAAGGGATACGCGTTCCCTTGATCGTCAGAGTTCCGGATGGCAGCCCGGTCGGGATCGTTCGCGAAGATCTGGTCCTCCACATTGACGTTGCAGCAAGTTCGCTGGCTTTCGCAGGAATCGATATTCCGGACTATGTTCAGGGAGTTGATCTTTTTGCCGACAGCTATGAGCCGCGCGATCGGATTTTCAGTGCTCGCGATCGTTGTGACGAGACGGTCGAAATCATGCGCTGTGTGCGGACGGAACGCTTCAAGTACATTCGCAATTTTCTCAGTTATCTGCCGCATCTGCAGCCGAATCAGTACAAAGATGGCAAGGCGATCACCCAAACCATTCGCAAACTGCACTCGCAAGGTGATCTAACCCCGCTGCAGGCAAACCTTCTTGCCGCACCTCGACCACGGGAGGAACTCTACGATCTCGAGTCCGACCCGGAGGAAACGGTCAATCTGGCTGAGGTTCCCGAGTATGCCGAGACCCTGACCGAACTGCGAACCTCGCTCACGGATTGGATGATCGAATCACGCGATCTCGGTCTGATTCCGGAGCCTCTGTTGGAGGAGTTCGGGAAGAACGCTGATAACAAGTATGCAGTGCTTCAATCCAAACCATCTCGAGGTACAACCCGTGATTTGCTTGCCGTGATCGAGGCGGGCGAGCAGGGGAAGCAGGCACCGTTTTTGGAGGACCCGGCGCCATCGGTTCGGTTCTGGGCGGCAACGTGGGCCGGCATCAACGGTGACGAATCGAGTGTTCCCAAGCTAAGGCAATTGCTTGAAGATGAGTGGGAGCCGGTCCGGATCGCAGCTGGTCTCGCCCTCACCAGACTGGAGACGCATCAGGCTGAATCCGTGGACGTCCTCTCAACGCTGATCGGCAGCTCCAATGCCATTACCGGCATGTATGCGATCCGCGGGATCGAGTGGTCCGGCATCCGCAACGAAACCACGAAAGCGGCGGCAGATGCTGCAGCGAAAAGCGACTACGAATTCACCCGCCGAATTGGCCGACGGCTGCAGGGGCAGCACTAACTAGAGCAGTTTCACTGAACATCGGAAGCCGGAGCCTTTACTTAGGGCTACCGACTATTCCGCCTCCGCTTTCTGAGTCGGGTGATCCTCCTGCATCCAGGCGCTGAGTCCGCCGTTGAGGTGATACACCTTGGTTGCACCGGCTTTCTTCAAGGCATCGACCGCTTTGCGGCTGCGGCCACCATCAACGCCAGCGGCGCAATGGACGAGATAAGGCTTTGACTGATCCAATTCGGCGACGCCTTCCTCGAATCCTTCTCCGCGAATGTTGACCAGGACTGCGCCATCGATGTGGGCCAACGCATATTCTTCGGGCGTCCGCACATCAAGCACCGCCACTTCTCCTTTCGACACCAATTCCGCCGCTTGGGCCGCTTCGACGTCAATTACCTCCACGCTCGCCTCGGCTGACTCCGAGGCCGGAGTGGCTGCTTCCTCTCCCTTGTCGCAGGATGACAATGCGAGGGCGAAACTCATGGTTAGAGCGGAAACGATTTGGTGGGACTTTTTCATGATCCAATCACCATTCAGTGAATTGAAGACGCAGCAAGTGAATCCTGCCGGAGATGAAAGGATTCCCGGTTTACATTCCCAGTGACCCGGTTCAGGCTGAGGCCATGAAACCCTCCTTTTTCGTTGCTTCGCTTTTGTTGTTGGTCCCCGCCTTTCTCTCGGCCCAGGACTATCCGTCGCTCCCGAGCCAGGTCTTTTCCACGTAGGCACCGAAGGCGCCGGAAGCACACACACCCGAGGCCATGGCCAAAGCGGCCGGGGACTTTCTCGATTCTCTTGATGAAAAGTTGCGTCAGGAGGCAGCACTTCCCTTCGACAGTCCGGAGAAATATCTGTGGACCAACGTTCCGCCACGGGGACCGCAGGGTGGGGTGCGGATGGGGGATCTGAATGAGGTGCAGCTGCAGCGCGCGCTTGATTTGTTGGCGACCGTCCTGAGCCCGCAGGGCTTCGGGAAAGCGCGCAATATTCCCCTGGCGGACGATCGGCTTCTCCGCAATGGAGAGCGTCGCCCCGGGTTTGGTGCGGAAGATTATTGGCTGGCCATTTTTGGAACTCCGTCAGCGGAGACACCCTGGGCCTTGCAGTTTGATGGTCATCACCTCGCGACTAATTTGGGCTTTCACGGCGATGACATGTCATTGTCTCCAACGTTCATCGGGACCCAGCCTCGCGGCTTTGAGCTTGGCGGGGAGACCTTGGAGCCGATGGCGAAAAAAGACGAGGCCGCTCTCGCGCTGCTCCGCAGCCTCGATGAGGACCAACGCAAGGCAGCAATTATCGGCAACAGACGTGCCAACCTCGTTGCCGGCGCGGGAAGAGATGGACGGATTCCCAAAGCGGTGGGCGTTTCCGCCAAAGATTTTGATGAAGCGCAGCGCAAGGCACTCTCGACCGTTCTCCAACTCTACGTTGGCGACCTGCCGGAGCCTTTTGCCGGGCGACGGCTCAAGGAGCTGGAGTCTGAGATCGAAAGCATGACCTTTGGTTGGTGGGGACCGACGGAAGACAAGGGTGACTATTCCTATCGGATTCAGGGGCCGACGCTCATCATTGAGTACGCCGGACAGGATCTGGGTGGCGATCCTCACGATCATTTGCATTCCATGTATCGAGACCCGACCAACGAATACGGGGAGACACTTGGGGAAGAGTAAGGAATTTGGTTAGGTTGTAGAAGAGGATCTCTGTATCCGGGGGAGGGCCTGGAGGCGCGATGCTCCGTAGCGGGTGCGGAGACCCTTTTCTACGTGATCTCGACGCTAAAATGAAGGCTCCCGGCCATTCAACCCTCTCGACGACCGAGGACCCGGTTTGCCTGTCTGTCAC
>JBCDHN010000422.1:0-3978 GCA_038749915.1 Verrucomicrobiota bacterium
CTCACAGTTGCGATACGCGTTTGGTCCGGGCTCACCGCGATATCGAAAATGGAATCCTCGTGGGCTTCGAAAGACTCTTGCAGCGTCCAATCAGTCAGATTCCAGACCCGAAGACTTCCGGGCAAGCCGGGAAGAGAATCCGCTGAAACCAAAATCCCGCCCAGAAAGGCCAAACTCGTAACGCGACCACGGAGTTCATCCTGCAAGGTTGCTACGGCTTCCCAATTTGACGTATCCCAAACCAGAATCCTCCGAAACCCGCCGGAGACCAGCGCCCTTCCGTCCGCACTCCACGCCAGCGACTGAACCGCGTCTCCATGTCCTTCCAAAACAACTCTGCGCTTCGGATACTTGCTCGAGAGTTCGAAAACTTCAATTTTGTCTCCTCGTGCTGCAGCCAGCCAACGTTCGTCCGGCGAAACCGCGAGGTCCAACACGGGACGATAGCTCTCCGGCAAAGCTCCAATTCGTACCTCGCTCGGAAGTTCCCACTTCGATTTCAAGACCGATGCATCCCACTTTGCTCCTTCATCGATCCAACGTCCAATCGCGTCGATAACCTCGAGGCTGAGCTGCTTTTTCGGCGGCATCCGTGGATCCGCGCCTTCATCCAGCAGCTCGTAAAGATAGCTCTGCTCTCGACTCCCCGGAATCAACGCCGCATCGGAATCGCCCCCTTTCATCAACGCTTCACGACTCGTCATGATGAGACCGCCCTTGCGCTTCTCCGCGTTGTGGCAGCGAAAGCACTCCTCTTGCAAAACCGCAAGTGGCTCCAATGCCAAGGCATCTACAGTGCTCAGCAAAATTGCAAAAAACCAGATTCTCTGATACGGAAACAGCATGACCCTGATCCGCACAACTCTGGCGCTTTTGGCACTGATCTCAAGCACGGCTTCATCGCTCGTAGCCCAAGATACCGTGCTCCCCGCTCGCGGGGACTTTCACCTGTATCTCCTCGTCGGCCAATCCAACATGGCAGGACGCGGCGAAGTCGAGGAAAGCGACCTGACGCCGCATCCACGCGTCCTCATGCTGACCAAGTCTCTGAAGTGGGAGCCCGCCATCGACCCCATGCACTTCGACAAACCTCCCATCGTCGGCGTGGGTTTGGGCAAAAGCTTTGGGATCGAGATGGCCAAATCCAATCCCGACGTCACCATTGGCTTGATCCCCTGTGCGGTTGGTGGTTCGCCAATCGAAGCCTGGCTTCCCGGCGGTTATCACCCGTCTACCAAAACGCATCCATGGGATGACATGCTTCCCCGCGCCAAAGCAGCGCTCAAAGTCGGCACCTTAAAGGCGATTCTCTGGCATCAGGGGGAATCCGACTCCAACTTTGAGAAGGCTCCCCTCTATCAGGACCGGCTTCATTGGGTGATCCGCAATTTCCGCGAGGAGCTGGGTGCGCCGAATATTCCCTTCATCGCCGGCCAAATGGGCCGCTTCGAAGAGCGCCCCTGGGACGATTGGCGACTCCTGGTTGACCGGGTGCACCAAGAGCTTCCCAACTTCATTCCCAATACTGCCTTTGTCCGTTCCGACGGCCTGACTCACAAAGGTGACCTCGTCCATTTCAGCGCTCTCGGCTATCGCAAACTGGGCCAGCGCTATGCTTCCGCTTACCACGGAATGGTCGAATCGCGATGATATGGCTGTGGCTAGCAGGTTGACATCGGCTTCATCCAAATTCACGCTTTCGGCCACGATGCAAACTCCCGTCCTCACTCTACTCAGCGTCATTGGTCTATCCGCTTCCGCCTATTCCGCCGTCGATGAAGCCATCGCCACCATTTTGAGCGTTGGCAATGAGGGTCAGGGAAATGCCGAGGCAGGCGCGGCGTGGGACGAACTGAGCAGCGCCGGAATCGATCAGATTCCCACCATCCTCGCCGAGATGGAAGGCGCAAATCCCCTTGCGGCCAACTACCTCCGAAGCGCGATCGACACCATCGTCGCCCGCGAAACCCAGGCGGACCAGTCGCTCCCCATGGCAGCGCTGGGTGACATCCTCCTCGATCCCCGCCAGTCCTCCCAGGCCCGAAGCTTTGCTTTTGAGCTGATCGAGCGCACCAATCCAGATACGGCGACAAAACTCATCCCCGGCATGCTCAACGATCCGAGCGTGGACCTGCGCCGCCGTGCCGTGCAGCGCCTCATTGATGAAGCGAAAGCGATCGAGAACGACGATGCCATCCTCATTTACCGCCAGGCACTCTCCGCAGCTCGCGATGCAGATCAGGTCCAGACGATCGCCAAAGCGCTTCGTGAAAAAGGGCAGGAAGTCGATTTGCCACTTCATTTTGGCTTTCTCATGCATTGGGACATCATCGGCCCTTTCGACAATACCGAGCGCAAGGGCTTTGAAACCGTTTACCCACCGGAAACAGAGTTCGATCTGGACGCCTCTTATCCCGGTAAAGAAGGAGAGGTCAGTTGGCAGCCATACGTTACCACCGACGAAACCGGGAAACTCGATTTCAACAAACCCTACGGCCTTCTCAAAGAGGTCGTCGCTTATGCTTACACCGAATTCAACGCTACCCAGGCTCAAGCCGTCGAGCTTCGCCTTGGCGGAAAGAACGCCTGGAAGGTCTGGCTCAATGGTGAACTTCTGTTTGGTCGGGACGAATACCATCGCGGCGCCCGCATCGACCAGTACACGATGAAAACCGACCTGCTTGAGGGACCGAACCAGATCCTCGTCAAATGCTGTCAGAACGAGCAGGAACGTGACTGGACCGTGCAATGGGAGTTCCAGCTTCGCGTTTGCGACGAAACCGGCACCGCGGTGCTGGCCCAGGATCGCCCACCAACGCCGAAGCCGGAGGCAGCCCGTCGCCGTCCCTCCCAAGGCTAAGGAACAAGCTTTCGTCCAGGGAGCGTTCGAAAACCACGGGCGAACCTCGTCGCGCATCAGCCCCACTGATTGAAAGACTAAAACTCATTGCGAGGTCGGTTGAGGTTTTCGAACGCTCCCTAGGCCAGAATGGGCTTCACGATATGGCCGTGAACGTCCGTTAACCGAAAGTAGCGCCCCTGGTAACGATGGGTGAGGCGTTCGTGATCGATTCCCAGCAAGTGAAGAACCGTCGCGTGAAAATCATGAATGTGGACCCCATCACGAGCCACGTTGTAGCAGTAATCATCAGTCTCTCCATGAGTGTGGCCAGGCCGAATCCCACCTCCCGCCATCCACATCGTGAAGCAGCGGGGATGATGGTCGCGACCGAAGTTCTTCCCGTTGAATTTCCCCTGACAGTAGTTGGTGCGGCCAAACTCCCCTCCCCAGATCACCAGTGTATCGTCCAACATGCCGCGTGATTTCAGATCCGCGATGAGGGCAGCACTGGGCTGGTCTGTTTCCCCTGCCTGCCGGGTAATCCCACCGGGCAGCCCTCCGTGTTGATCCCAGCCCGGATGATAGAGTTGGATGAAGCGGACACCACGCTCCGCCAAACGACGGGCCATCAGGCAATTCGCCGCAAACGTTCCCGGCGTTTTCGCCTCTTCTCCGGAGAGCTTGAAGGTTGATTCCGGTTCATCCTGAGTTGCCGTGACATCGGGGATGGAGGACTGCATCCGAAACGCCATTTCATATTGAGATATGCGGGTGTCCAACTCTGCATCCCCCGTCCGTTCGCGTTGGATTTCGTGCAATTCGTTCAGTCGGTCGAGCATTTTGCGACGCCCGCCGGGGGCAATGCCTTTGGGACTGTTGAGATAGAGAACAGCGTCCTTGTCCGCACGAAAGCGAACCCCGGCGTGTTTTCCAGGAAGGAATCCGCTTCCCCAGAGACGGGAAACCAGCGGTTGCCCCCTTTTATTTTTCGTCACCAGAACAACGAAGGCAGGCAGGTTTTCGTTCATCGTCCCAAGCCCATAGCTGAGCCAGGCTCCCATGCTGGGACGGCCGGGAAACTGGGATCCAGTCTGCATGAAAGTGACTCCGGGGCCATGGTTGATCGCCTCGGTATA
>JBCDHN010000423.1:0-3977 GCA_038749915.1 Verrucomicrobiota bacterium
CTGACATGTTCCCGAAGCCTAGCGTGGAGCGGGGAAGGAACAACTTGATTTCAAAGTCTTGGAACTCAGCCTGTGAACTGGAGAATCAAGATGCTGATTGGAGGAGTTTTCTGCTTTGGCGATAAAAATCGATCTGCCTCGAAGTAAGCAAACTTTGAGGGGACCGACGAATGCTCAAGAACAACTCACAACCTATTATGAGCTACGATATTCAAAACAAAGTCGCGCTGGTAACCGGCGCGAATCGGGGAATCGGCAAAGCGATTCTGGAGTCCCTCTTGAGCAATGGTGCGGCTAAAGTCTATGCCGCAGTGCGCAATGTCGACTCTGCCGCGCCCTTGGTGGCGCAGTATGGTGGAAAGGTCGTTGCGATCCCAATTGATGTGTCTGATTCAGCGTCAATTCACGCTGCAGCGCAGACGGCGAGCGATGTCCAGGTCGTCGTCAACAATGCGGGGGTGCTGAAGACGGCAAGCCCGTTGGATCCTGAGGCGCATGAGGCGCTCGACTTCGAGATGAAGGTAAACGTTCACGGCCTCATTGACATGGCGCAGGCATTCGCGCCAGTCCTGAAAGCGAATGGGGGAGGGGCGTTTGTTCAGCTGAACTCTGTCGCCTCTCTCAAGAGCTTCGGCGACTTTGCGACATATTCCGCTTCGAAGGCGGCAGCGTATTCCATCACCCAGGCGTTGCGTGACTTTCTTGGCAAGGACGGGACCGCTGTGCTGAGCGTCCATCCCGGGCCAATCGCGACGGATATGGCGTCCGACGCGGGTCTTGGCGAGATCGCGGAACCCCCATCCTTGGTCGGTGACGGAATTGTTGCGTCGCTCAGAGCAGGCGATTTCCATCTCTTCCCCGATTCCATGGCCCAACAGTTCGGCGGAGCCTACGAATCATTTGCAACCAACGTGGTTGAAGCAGAGATGTCCGAAGGGTAGCTGCGAGACGTGGTTTACTCACTGCGGCGTTCTACCGAATTGAAGAAGAAGTGCCTCTTCGGTAGACGCCGCTTCATTGCGTTTGCGTCTTGGCGGTAGACGCCGCTGCTAGGTATCAATGACAGATTTCTTATCCGTCATCCCTCCGGTCCTGTTACCCATCGTCGCAAGGTCGGCTCAGGATGACACGAGTCACGTGTCATTTCGCAATGCGAAATGACCGGACTTCCGTCGGCTAATACTTAGTTCTACTTTGGGAGATTTCTGTAGTGGTGACTTTTAGTCGCCAGGAAATCGGGGGATTTTCCAATGGCGACTGAAAGTCACCACTACGATTTACCGTGATTTCGAAATCGACCAATGTGGAATCAGTTCGCGACCGGAAGCATGCCTCGAGTGAGGACCAGCTTGATCGGCTTGGGCATGTTGCGGCGCTGAATGAAGAGATTGAGCTGGGTGCCTGGATCACCACGGATCAGTTGAATCGCCATCTCGAATTCCATGCCTTTGAACCAACGCTCCTCAACTTGAACAATCTCGTCCCACACCTTGATTCCGACTTTGTCCGCCGCGCCGCCGGGGAGCACCCGTAAAACGATCAGGCGATTGCCTTGTTGGCTGATTTGCACGCCAATTCCAGCGTCCTGGCCAATTTCACGCATGGCCTCCTGATTGGGGATCTCGACCGGTCGAGCCAACGCAAAAGGAGCAGGCAAGATGGCGAGCATCAGGATGCCGATCACGAATTGGAGTGGCTGCGACGGGGAACGCATGGTTTCAGGTTCGGTTGAAGCGCTAGGGATTCAACTGCAAATTCGGGGGAAGGTTTCAGTCGTGCCTAGGCTTGGTCCACAACCGTTTGGACGTGATGGGCCTCCCAAACTTCAGGCCATTGCAGACGGTCGAACTGGCGTTCGATAATTCCTTTGGGGACAGCATGTTTCCGGTTTCGATTGCGCCCGGCGATGACTGACGGCGGTGTGGCAAAGGCGACAATCCGGGTCGCAGCGTGATAATCATGCGCCAGATCAATGACCATTGAGCGACCATCCCGCCGAATCGTGGTCGCATCCCAGACGATTCGTTTTCGGTCGCGAAGATGTTGGCGGAGGCGCTGCTTCGCCAATTGGAGAACCTCCCCATTTCGCGATTGATCGAGGCGATCGCCAGTCAGTTCTTCGCGGATCTCGTCGAGGCTGATCCGTTCGTGATCCGGACAGTGGCGATCGATCCAGGTTGATTTTCCGGAGCCACTCGGCGCGCAGGTCAGGACGACTTCCGGGTGGTTCTTGCGCCACTCGTAGGTTCGGGCGATCGCGCCGTGCGGATGATGAATGCGCTCGGCTTCAAAATCGCGAATTGCTTCGTCGAGCACATATTGCGGATTCTCGTCGACTTCGCCAAAAATGGTTTCACGCCATTCGTGATACGGATCATCCGTTTCCCACGCATCCGCTTCCTCCGCTCCGAGACGAAAGAGTTCGAGCGTTTCGAACGCGTCGTCGGGACCATCCATCTCGCGCCCCCGAAGGTCAGCGAGTTCAATCAGGTAGACCAATCGCGGCGGCAATGAGCGAGCGAGTCGGAAGTAGGCGGAAACGGGAGCGTCGCGTTTAATGAGGCTTTTGGGCGCATGATGGCGGCCGATGATGCCAAGCACATTCTTCGCGACCTCGGGAGTCAAGCCCAACGCGGGTAGGCGAGGCGCGACGTAGGATCGACCGCGATCGGTGTGGAACGGCGAGACGATTCGAAGCTTCCCGTCACGCTCCTCTTCCTTCGTGGTAAGCGTCTTCCCGATGTCGTGGAGCGCCGCTCCGAGGATGAGCGTGAGTTGTTCATTGGGATTGCAGTCTGCCCCCTCATTCTCCAAAACCAGATACGTTTCCGCGATCACGCGTTCGACGTGGATCCGGACATTGCCCTCCGCATGCCATTCCGGATCTTGCGGTGTTTCTTCCATCCGTTCGATCAACGGGAAGATACGTGCCAGATCATCGAGCACGGCGGCAGGATCCGGGCGTTCGCCGGAATGAAGCTGTTCCACCAATCCCTTCATGATAGTTCATCCGGTGTAGCAAGAAGGTTGGGGACAATCTCCGCGAACATCCAGTGTTCCGAAGTCTGGACATGTCCTTTGCGGACATACTTGGCGAGAGAGATGCCGAAATCGTCGTAGTGAAAGCGATCGGCCAAACGCACGACATAGCCTTCCTGAACCGCCGGGTCGATCTTGAAATCACGCGTCCAGGCTTCATCCCATTCGCCACGGTAGAGTTCGGGAGCGGTAACCAAACCGAGTAAGTCCGCCCATTCGAGCGTCTCGTCCCAACTCAACGATTCGTTCTCCTCATTCCAAATGCTAAAGAGATAGAAATAGCTCTCAAGATTCAGGTAGGGAATTGAATGCCGGGCAAATACATTCTCCCCACAAAGCCGCCAACCCTCAGGGATCTCGAGCGCGATCTGGCCATGCAAAGCCTTCACCCAATCTCGCGACGGATGATGCCGCCCATCGACCGAACGCGCATGAATCGTATCGCGATACATCGACGTGTTCTCCCCATCTAGTTTCTCGGTGACGACGACTTCCTGACCAACGAAGTGCTGCGTATCAATCAAATACGCATCGTCACTCGAGCCGCCGGGAGACCAGGGCAAGTGGGATGTTCTTGGGTATTTGACAGGATCGCTCACCTCTCACCATAAATCATTGATGTGGTTTGGTCAGGTGAAAATGGAAGCGCACAAGCGTCATCGCGAATCGCCACGAGACCTAAACCAACCCCTAAGATTGCCAACGTAACGATTTTTTCAGGCTCTGCTATTGATGCGAAAGCTGGGAATTACAAAACATACATTATGTCTATAATTTCGGACTCCTTTAATTTTGGGAATGTAAGTTCGAGCAGCCAACGATCGAAATCACGGAGCCGGCAATCAGCTTCGGAAAGCGCGGAAGCGTCAGACTCGGAAATAGACAAGGCTCTAAGTGAACCAAATGTCGATGAGTCGGCTGCCGCCACGTCAGGTTCA
>JBCDHN010000424.1:0-3975 GCA_038749915.1 Verrucomicrobiota bacterium
CGATTTTTACCCTGCTCGGGATCATCCTCGGTATCGTTGGCGGAATTGTCTTTCTCGTGATGCAAGGTGGGTGGGCGCGTGCCTAGGCCAACGCCACTTCGAGGTTCTTCCGAACCAGTTCTCCCATCGAATCACAGCCGTTGAAGGCCGTGGTCTCGTGGTATTCGTTCAAGCCTGATCGCAATTCCGCCACTTTGTCCGGACTCGACAACTCGTCCTGCTGCATTTTCTCGAGCAGGATGTTGAGGCGCCTCGTTTCTGCCTGGATTCTCCGTTTGATCAGCGTGCGCTCCTCCTGCTGATACTGTTTCATGGTGGGGTAGTTGAGGAGCTCCGTGCAAAGCTGCACCACCTGATTGTTCTCCTTGAAAAACTGAGGCAGATACATCCGGTTGTTCCCCTCATAACACTGCTGGTCGAAGTCGATCGCGCGGACCCGATACTGCGTCTGCTCGAAGTCGGGCGTCATATCGATGACGTAGTTGTAGCTCCGCATATCCCCGAGCAACCGGACGAAACAGCGCTCATTGAATTTCACAAACTCCTTGGCCACCCGCACCTCGTCGAGTCGTCCGGGCGCGACGTGATCACGAATGAAGATATCCCCCGGAATTCCAGCGATGTGTTCTTCAATCAGCGTTCCCTTGTTGACGAGATAGTTCACCTGATTGGGCGAGAGCGTTTGTTCAAGCTCCAGGCCGTAGATGCGGGACGAGTCCGGAACTTTGACGTAGAAATGGTCGTAGTTGTCGTTGAACTGGTTCACCACGCGAACGCGGAACGGCTTGGAGTTGCCGAATTCGCAGAAGTCGACCCGCTCGATGTAAATGTGATCGATCAACCCCGGGTCGCCTGTTCTCAGTTGGGAGTAAATCCGCGCCAGCAACCGATTCAATTCGTCTTTGCGCGTCATGTTGTAGCTCACGGTGTCCCAGAGCGTGTCGTTTCCATCGCGATCAGAGCAGGTGAACGAGGTCTCGAACTCCATCAGCTTGTCGTAAATGGGCGGCAAATCGGATCCTCGCCCGTACTCGACCAGATAGTCCCAGAACTCATCGGATATCTCGAAGAACGGTTTGCGATGAGAGATCTGGTTGAAGCCGTCCCGTGCCGGGTGGCTCGATCCCGTCTGAAACGTTCGGTTCGGCTCTTCTTTGCGGGCGCGGAAGGACGTACAAAGGGCGCGGATCTCGGTGGCGATCTCCTTTTCCTCAAGATTCGCCCATTCGTCCTTGTTGAGCCACAACCCGGCACAGTGCATGCAGCGATCCACTTGAAACGCGTTCTCCCGTCCCACATTAGCCTTCACCAAAACGTGATTGCACTCCGGGCAAACCATGGCGTTGCCGGGATCAGCTGCTGGAACGGAAAACTCGGGATTGTTCTCCGGAAGCGTGGCATCGCCTTGTTCACTGATCCAACGCCAGTACTGGAAAGAGGGGATCCATCGTCCTTCGCATTCCCGGCATTGGCGGGCCACGAGTCCCTGCGCAAGATCAATTCTGCGGGTTTGGGCTTTGCAGGCGGGACAATTCATGAACGGAACGGCACGAAACGCGTTTTCGGCAACGATTGACGCCGGTTTTTCGCCCGTGAGGCAAGTTAGCAAAGGTTAGGCAGCCATAAAATGAAATTCACGGACTGGAATTGCGAAAATTTATGAAATATGAGAATTATTTTTGTAGCCTCCTCTAGCTACTAGAGCTATTAGAAGTGAAAATAAGGGAAGGAGATAGCCAAAATTGATCCTTCGATCGCTTTTTCGCCTCCCTTTTCGAAGAACCAATCCGATTTCCACCCGAACCATCCCGTTATCATGTTTCCCGGAATTCAATCCGCCATGCCCGCCGCTGAAGGGCTCTCATCAACCGGACTTCTCGCTCAGCAAATGTTCGATGTTTCGCAGCTTGAGAAAGTAGACGCCTGGATTGATACGCTGGGATTTGGCGACTTTGGACCCTGGCTCAGCGCAGCCCTGATCCTGTTCATCGGTTTTATCGTCTGCTGGATCATCCAGAAAATCGTCGAAGGCATCCTGCATCACACCGAGCTGGATGAAAAGATTGCCGACGCGCTTGGGGTTTCCAATGCCAATACGGAGCGGGCGTTCGGCACGTTTTTGTTCTGGTTCCTCATGCTGTTCGTCGTTATGGCGGCGATCAGCGCGGCTGAGCTCGGAGAAAACGTCACCCGTCCGCTCGAAAACATGCTGGCGGAGGTCACGACCTTTTTGCCTCGCCTGCTTGGTGCCGGTTTGCTCGCTTTTGTCGCGTTTGCGGTGGCGACGATCGTTAAAAAGATCCTGATCGGGATTCTGACCGCAACTCGCATTGACGAGCGGCTTGGTCTCGGGGCGGATCGTCCGCTGACGACCGCGATTACCACGATCGTCTTTTTCCTCATCATTCTGACCATCCTTCAGGGAGCGATTGAGACCCTCGGGATTCAGAGCATTTCGCAGGCGATCAACCCCATGATTCAGACGATTCTGAGTTATGTGCCGATTCTGTTTGGTGGCGCGGTGGTGCTTGCCCTGGGTATTTTCCTCGCCTCGATCGTCAACAAAGCCCTCGGCTCGACCTTGGCCGCGGCTGGAATCGATCGGATCCCCATGCGACTCGGCTACGATGAAGAGATCCGCTTCCTCGGTCGTCCGCTTTCGGAGATGATCGCCAAGATTGTCGCTCTCACCATCATCGTGGTCATGGTGAAGCAGTCGATCAACATCATGAACCTGGTGGAACTGAAGGTGGTGGCAGACAAAATCCTCGATGTCTGGGGCGGAATCGTGATTTTCCTCGTGGGAGTCTTTGTTGCCGGTTTGGCGAAGAAAGCGATTTCCAACCAGGTCTGGCGGGACGTCGCCTACTACGGTATTCTGGTCTTTGTTGGTGGGATGGCGCTTCAGGCCGCGAATTTGACGACCTTGAGTGATACCACGATCCAATACCTGATGCAGGGAGCGATCATCACTGCCGTTCTCGCCTTTGGAATTGGCGGGGGAATTGCTATTGGCCTCGGCGGACGCTTCAAGGTTCAGAAGTACCTCGAAGACAAGCAGCAGCGCTACGATTGATACGAGCGGTCGAAGTGAACGTAGCCGCCATCCACGTGAACGAGCTGGCCGGTCGTGTGGCTGGAGCGTGGGGAAAGCAGGAACACCGTCATTGCCGCGATTTCGTCGGTCGAAGTCATGCGTGATCCCAGCGGAATGCGGGACTCGATCTCAGCTTTGCGGGCTTCCGGGTTCGCTTGCTTTTCGAGCCAGTATTCATACATCGGCGTCCAAACCTCGGCCGGGATCACCGCATTGACCCGAACTTCGTCCTTCGCCAGATCAAGCGCCCACTCGCGAGTCAGCGAGACCAACCCTCCTTTGGCCGCGGCGTAGCCAGAGTTGCCTCCCTGGCCGGTCATGGCAACTTTGCTCGCGATATTGACGATGGCTCCTTTGGATTGGCGGAGCGCCGGAGCGGCGTGGTGCACGATTGCATACGCCTGCACCAGATTCATTTCGAGCGATTGGCGAAACGGCTTCGGGCCCGCTCCGATGCCGGCGCCGTCATTCAGGCCCGCGTTGTTCACGACTCCGTCAATCCGGTCGAACTCCTTCAGTGCGCTGGCAACCTCGGCGTCGTCCGTCAAATCACAGACCACGGCTTTCACTCCCAATTCGGCCGCCAGAGACGTGGCGCGGTCCTCATTTCGATCCACAATGACTGGTTTTGCGCCTTCAGCCGCCAGCTGCCGCACAATCGCCTCACCAATTCCTGATGCTCCGCCGGTGACGAGATAAACGTTGTCCGATATCAAGAGATCCATAAGGCTCAACATGGGCGCGAATATGGCGTTTTCGCAACTTCACCTTGCACGAAGCCCAATTTTGTTAATTTTGCTGATCTATCAGGAATCTTAAATTGCGGACTCGGTCAGGATTGCCGACGCACCTTTCAACTCTCAAACCACCACGCCTTC
>JBCDHN010000425.1:0-3967 GCA_038749915.1 Verrucomicrobiota bacterium
CCCCAGCGTTTGAGCGTGGCGATGAGCCCAATCTCTGACTCGGGGGCTTGGCCGAGATCACCGGTGTCTTCAATCCAAGCTGCTAGAAGTTTGCGATGCTTTTCCAATGCTTCAGCAAATTGGGGATCGTCTGCCAGATTGTGGAGTTCGTGTGGATCAGCTGCGAGGTCATAAAATTCTTCAGGCACTCGATCGTCGCTGAAAAAGACCAGCTGGTCTTCATTCATTTCACCATCGCTCATCATCTGACGAAATTTCTTGGAAACCGTCCACGGGTCCTTATAGCTTGGTTGCATGTAGGGGCGATCGGTTAGGTAATTGCGGAGATATTTGAATTGGGGAGTCACCACGGCTCGAATTTTTTCGATGGTATAGTCACAGCGATCCCGTGCAGCGATGATGTGAGTGCGAGGCTCATGATCGTCGGCCAAAAAGTTGAGACCTTCGAAGCGTTCGGGAACCTCGATACCCGCAGCGGCGAGAGAGGCGGCTGAGATATCAATCCCGCTGACCAGTTCATCCGTTGGGTCGGCGGCTGCGATCCCTTTTCCAGCCACGATGAGCGGCATCTGAATCCCGCCCTCAAAAAGGAACTGCTTGTGACGATGCAGTTTCATCCCGTGATCGCTGAAGAGAAAGATGAGGGTGTTTTCGTATTCGCCAGCCTTCTTAAGGGCGGCAAGGACCTCGCCAACCTGTTGGTCTGTTTTCAGGAGGCAGTCGTAGTGGTGAGCAATTTCCTGACGCACTTCGGCAACATCAGGGTAGTAGGGTGGGACCGGGACTACGCTGGGGTCGATCACGGCTTCAGCACGCTTTCCGAGCTTTCCGCCACCGAGCTGGATCTGGCCAAAGAAGGGCTGGTCAGCTGGTTTGTCTTTGAGGCAGTCGCCCGCTACAAAAGAAGCCGGTCCCCAACCGTCTTTGCTGCGTTCAAAATCGTAAAACTCTTCGACTGAGAATTCGAAATTGTAGTCGTCCTTCCCTCCTTCGTTAAACGTCCAATACCCGGCGTTTCGGAACCGAATGGGGAGCGGGGTGGCCCACTCAGGCAACACGTTTTTGTCGTATTCCCCCATGTTCTTGCCCCGGAAAGTCGCGCGGCAACTCCGGTGGTTGTGAGCGCCGATCGTCGTTTGCAGATAGCCGGTGACGATGGAGGAGCGGGTAGCTGAGCAGACGCCTGCCGGCGTGTAGAATCGGTTGTACTGCACTCCCGACTTGGCGAGAGCGTCGATATTGGGGGTTTCGATGATCTCGTCTCCGTAACAGCTGAACCAGCCACTCACGTCTTCCAGGTAAATCCAGAGGACGTTTGGACGATCGTCCGCGTTTGCACAGACCGAGAAGAAACTCAGAAAGAAGAGAAAGGGGGTTATTCGAGGCATGGCGTTCGGTAACGAAGAAAAGCCGAAAACGCAAGAGTTCCTGTCTCTCTGCCTCAACCCGAATGAGTCACTTCGATCAAGAAAGCTGAGGAGGCTCCGGCGGTGCCTGGTGTGCAATCGCACCCTGCTGGAACTCGGCCATGATGCCCTTGACGTGAGCAGAGGAAAGTTGCAGAGCTTCCCCAATTTTCATGAGCAAATTGATCTCCGAAGGATCGACATTTCCATCGGCGGCAGCGATGCGGTATGCTGCCTTCATCGTCAGTTCCTTCCCGTTGTCGTTCAACGTTGGTGCCAGACCCTTCGCGAGTTCGAGGCAGTCAATTTGTTGGGTCTGGATCTGGGTGATTTCTTCGCGAAGTTCCAGTTCCGGCAATTCGAATCCGGTTAATTCGTTGTAGATCTGCAAGACCATCGCGACCTCCGAGTCATCAATCACTCCGTCGGCAAGAAGCATTCCGATCATCACCTGCTTCATGGATGCGTGAAACAGAGCTTGGATTTGAATGGCCTCGTGGCTTGGATCGTATTCGAGAACCCTGGTGTCGAACGTGCCTTGGCAACTCGGGCATTCGATATACTCGCCGAGTTGATCAAGCGGAATCACCGGGATGAAATAGAGCGTGAAGAAGCGGCGAACCCGCTTCCAGTTATACGCTCTCGTGTCTCCGCATTGTGGGCAGTGAAATTCTCCTCGTTGGGGGGTGGAGGTAACGCCTCGGGTTCCAAAGATAATCATAGTGAACGCAGTTTACTTTCGTCTCCTAACCTGGAAACGCGAGGAGCGTAACAACCCGTTGTCTCGGGTGGCAAGCACTGAATGAAAAAGGGTGGGGGAGATCAGGCGCGGGCGGACTTGGTGCTGTTCACCAGTGGCTCAACGAAGTCGGAAACCTTTGCCACGAGATCGCCGGACCCAAGATTCTCCGCAATGGTTTTCACGATTCCACTGCCTACCACCACCCCGTCGGCGCATCTGGCGACGGTTGCTGCCTGTTCTGGCTGGGAAATTCCAAACCCAACCACTACCGGCACTGAGGATGCAGAGCAGACCTGACCCACCTGTTCCTCAAGGCCCTCAGCAAGAGAGGATTGAACACCGGTGACCCCTTCACGGGAAACGTAGTAAATAAATCCTTCGGCTTGGTTTGCAATCGCTTGGATCCGATCACTCGGGGTCGTAGGAGCGATCAGACGAATACATTGCAGTCCCTTAACGTTGGCGAGTTCCTGGTTGGCGGCTTGTTCTTCCGGAGGAAGATCCAACAACAGAATTCCATCCGCTCCCGAATCTTCTGCATCCCGGAAAAACCGCTCGAACCCGTAGGTATAAACCGGATTGAGGTAAGCGAACAAGACAATTGGGATCTCGGACTCCTTGCGAATCTCACGAATCACCTTGAACACGCCGGGAACACTGGTGCCAGCCTCGAGGGCTCGTTCGGCAGCGGCCTGGTTCACACTTCCATCAGCCATGGGATCAGAGAACGGCACGCCCAACTCTAAGACGTCAACGCCGATGCGATCGAATTCCAAGGCCAGGGCTTTGGTTACCTCCAAATTGGGATCGCCGGCCGCGATGTAGGCGACGAAGGCAGACTGATTGGCTGCTTTCAGCTTGGCGAAGGTTGAATCGATACGTTTCATGTCGGTCAGAGGGGAACGTCCACTTCAGGCGATCGGCCGCTTTCGTCAAGGAAATCCCGCTGAAAGGAGCGGAGTCCGTAAAAGATCTTGTCAGCCTTTCAAGCGTAGGTTCAGTGCTCTCCATGCACCCAGACCGAAATGTCCTAGGAGAACCGTTGGTTCCTTGCAGCCTGGATCCGTTGACCGGGTTTTATCGCACCGGAAGCTGCTCGACCGGGGAAGAGGATTTAGGTTGCCACGCTGTCTGTGTTCAGGTGAACGAGGAGTTTCTGGCCTTTTCCAAGGAATCAGGGAACGATCTGTCGACACCGGTCCCGGAATACGGCTTTCCGGGTTTGAAGGATGGGGACCGCTGGTGCGTTTGTGCACCTCGGTGGAAAGAAGCTCTCGATGCTGGTTATGCTCCACCGGTCTTCCTGCATGCGACGCATGAGGCGGCCTTGAAATATGTGACAAGGAGTATCTTGGAGGAGTACGCGATCGATGAGGAAATCGAAAATCAGTGATTGAGGACGAATTCGGCGGAATTCATCAGGGCCCATGCAAGATCGCTGATAACGTCGAGAGGTTTGGCATCCGGCGCGGAAAAGCGGGGGACAGCAACGTTCAGTTCCTCAGGGGTTGGAAATCGAGAGTAGGCGGCAAGGTAGAGTTCCTCGACGATTTCTTTTGGCTCCCGTTCGCTTTTCGCGAGTTGAATCATTCGACCATCGTTTTTGGTGAGCTTGGCTTCCAATTGAGCCGAGTTCATCAGATGAAGGGTTTGGGTCATCGTCGGGTTCGGATCGCGTTCGCAAGGACAATCGGCACTTGAATCCGGCCGGCCGAACGTATCGAGGAAAGTCGATGGAAGTTTGTTGTTCCAGGTGGTGACGGTACGGGAGCTTGGAGCGAGTCCCTGAAAAGTGTCGGATCGAGCTGTGAAATCCGAG
>JBCDHN010000426.1:0-3963 GCA_038749915.1 Verrucomicrobiota bacterium
GTCCGCCTTGGCATAAGCCCAAGCCACTCCGGTGCCGAGACTGCCGGCAAACAATCCCACCGCAATCAACGCCGCGGCAGACATCCAGCCTTTCCGCTCGGCCTGGTGCCGACGGGGCTCCATCGTCACGACCGTCTCGGAAGGTTCCATCTGCTGCCATTTCGCATCAATCGTCGCGAGGGAACGCAAGGTGCTTCTTGCTTCCGTATTGCTTCGCAACAGCGTTTCCAAGGTTGCCAATTCCTCCGACGAGATTCCGCCGTCGAGATAACGATGCAACAGCTCCCATTCTTCTTTCTTCATGACGTCGGCTCCAATGAACGATTCATACAATCAAACAACTGCTTCCGAATCCGGGCCAACAGCTGGTAAAGCGATCCTTCCGTCCGTCCCATTTGTGCGGCTAAGTCGCGAATGGACGAATCCCTGGAGTAAGCTGTCAGGGCCAGCTCACGCCGCTCCCGCGGAAGCTTCTCAATACAGGCGTCCAGGACCGCCAGTTGGCGGTGCCGCAAGTCCATCTCATTGGCCCCTTCTTCAGCAAGCAGCTTGACCACATCCTCGGCGAGGACCAGGCGATCCCGCGCATGGCGGCGTCGCGCCATCAGCAGCTCGTAGCGTGCGATGAGACAGGCCCACGGTCCAAAGGCAGAGCGGTCGTCCAGCGTCGAAAACTTGCGCCACGCCGCGATACAGACGTCCTGCAAGACCTCGTCCACCTCCTGCGCCCGAGGGCAACACGACCGAATAAATGCTCGCAACTCTGGCTCATGATGCATCCAGAGGCGAAGAAACTCCTCGTGGGAATCTCTGGCATCGTTTGGATATGGTTCTTGGTTGTCTGCCATGGAAAATAGGGGGCTTCACAACTCCGCTGCCGCGCCGCGAGGAATTTAACGAACTTTTTTCTTCCCGGGTTTTGGCGTTGTGCAGGTCGAAGATTGTTCGGGTCCGATCTGGCTTGCATAGTGAGACGAGGAAATCCCCTAAGAGGCATCCCTGATTCGTCACTCCCAGTCAAATAGCTCTGTGTACCCGCCCAAGAAATTCGGAGTCTTGGGATGGGAAATAGGTGATCGGGTTCTTTGATCAATTCCTGACCGAGCCCCTCTACCATCAAATCTTTCACGTAAAATCCCGCCTACCGAAACTTTTTGCCGTCAACCTGCTATCCATCGTCGGCGCGGCCTCCTTGACAATTCCTACACACGCCAACGGCCTCCGAGTCCATCTTCAGCACCGAAGAGGTTCCAACTTCGATTGAATCCACTCAAAACGGACTCGCCTCGCACACGCTTTCAGGATCTACTTCAACGCATGATAAGCAAAACTCGTCAGATTCGAGGAAACGCGGGAGTCCACGGGTAGATTTGCGACGATATGCCCGATCTAGATTCTCAACACGAAGCGTTCATTCGTCTACTGACAAAAAACGAACGACTGATTCAGGCTTCGATCCGCGCCGTAATTCGACGCCCTGAGGATGTGGATGAGGTGATGCAGATGACCAGCATCGCCGCCTGGAACAAGTTTCACACGCTTGAGGATGAGGAGGGCTTTGGGAGGTGGGCATGTGTGATCGCCCGATACGAGATCCTCAAATTCCGACGGAAGATGGCGCGCGACCGGCACGAACTGAATCCGGAATTGATTGCCAGAATTGTGGATGAAGGCGCTGAGGAATTGCCTGCGCGAAATCGTCGTCTCGAACATCTCGAGTCATGCCTTCAGCGTTTGCCCGAGTCTCGTAGAGCATTGGTAATGCGGGCCTACCAGCCGGGATGTTCCATCCAGGACATTGCTGCAGAGATCGGCAAGAGCCGGGATGGTTTGTATCAGCTGTTGAAGCGAATTCGTGTTGCCCTGGCAAATTGCGTTGAAGGTGAGGTGACGCAAGGAGGATCGACATCATGAAGGAAGCAGACTTGGAGCAACTGGATGCCTGGTGGCGAGGAGATCTCTCAGATGAAGAGTTCCGCGCATTTGAAGAGCGACTCGAATCGGATCCGGCCTTTCGTGCCACGTTGCGAGCGTTGGCTGATGTCGAGGAAGGCCTAACCAATCTGGCAATCGAGCCATTGCCGCTAGGGATTGGAGAGATCAAAGAGAAAGATCCGATCCAGTGGGGCATGTGGTCGGGCTGGGCTGTGGCAGCCGCCGTTGTGATCAGTTTCATTGCGACCTTTACCGATGGAGAAAAGGCTCTGATCGGGGAGGAAGCCGCCCCCGTGCTTGATCTCGGCGTTGCCGTTTTGACCCGGGAAATTGATGCAATTTGGGAGAGTGCCGAAGTAAGGCTTGGAGATCCCATGTCGAGGGGGCTTTGGCAGCTTGTGTCTGGCACCGCAGAGTTGGAGTTCTACAGCGGCGCTTCGGTGATTCTGGAAGCACCGGCGACCTTGGAGATTCATTCAGAAAACCACGGGATTCTTCATGCCGGGCGATTGCGAGCCGATGTGCCTCACCACGCTCATGGGTTTACCATCACGACGAAGTCGGTGGAGCTGGTGGATCTAGGCACTTCCTTCGGGATGGAGGTTGGCAATGACGAGGAAACTTCGGTGCATGTGTTTGATGGTGAGGTAGAGATTTTTGATCCGAAAAGCGAAAAACAGAAGGGAGACGGAGAGATACTCCTCGCTGGCGAAGGTCGCGTTCTGTCCCTCACGGGTGAAGCCGAGTCAATTGAGGCTGATGGCAGTCGGTTCATGACACCGAAGAAAATTGGTGAGAGGGCCCGGCTTCAGGAACAGGAAAATTTTTCACGTTGGCTTGGCCAAGTCGGGCAGCTGAAGGAGGACGCGAGACTCGTGGCTCACTATCCTTTCCTGGAAGGCGAGGGCCGGGCGCTTGAGAATCAGTCTGCGATCGAATTCGGTGGCCTTCGTGGTGCGATCATTGGCGCCCATTGGAAATCGGGGCGTTGGCCCGAAAAGGGAGCTCTCGATTTCAAGCGGCCCAGTGATCGTGTGCGCATTGAGGTGCCGGAAGTCATGGAATCGATGACCTTGGTTACCTGGGTGCGAATCGATGGTCTCGATAATGCCTTCAATTCGCTGTTGCTCAGTGATGGCTGGGATCGTCCCGGCGCGGTCCACTGGCAAATTCTGAATTCGGGCGAGATCGAGTTGGCGGTGTGGCACGGTCAGGAGGAAACCAACAACTCACGGGCACCGTTCGTGATGCAGCCTTTCGATTTTGGTCAGTGGATACATCTGGCAGTAGTCTATGATGGCGCCTCAGGAACCGTTTCGCACTATCGAGATGGCCGGCTTTCTGGTGTGGTCAAGCTCCCTGCTGTCGTGCCCCTTTCCATTGGGAAAGCAGAGATCGGAAACTGGACTCCGCCAGCTCTTAAGTCGCGTCAGATTCGCCATTTCAATGGGCAGATCGATGAACTGATTATCTTCAACGAAGCGTTTTCAGAAGCGGAAATCCAGAGGCTCTATCAACATGGGAAACCGTAGGCTCGGCGCCTCGTTCTCCCAAAACTGACTCATGGAAACACCCCCGTCACCGCATAAGAACCAGCGCGCCGCACTGGCGACAATGGAGATACTCGCCCTGGCGGTCTCTTTCCTTAGTGCCATCCAGGCACATGCTGCACAGCCGAACATTCTCGTCATCATGGCGGATGATCTCGGGGCTGAGAACTTGGCTTGCTACGGCAACACAATTTATGCCACGCCTCACCTAGATCGGATGGCGGAGGAAGGTGCCTTGTTCGAAAACGCCTATGCGTCGCCCGTTTGCACGCCCACGCGGGTCATGATCCTTACCGGCCTTTATCCGAATCGAACCGGGTTCCTCGAACGCCTCGACAGCCCGAGCGATCCCGAAAACACAAATCGGCTTCCCGTGCACTTGGAAACATTCGGTAGTGTTTTCAAGGAGGCGGGGTATGTCACCGCTATTGCGGGTAAGTGGCATCTTGGGAACTTCCAAACCTATCCCGATCAGCCA
>JBCDHN010000427.1:0-3950 GCA_038749915.1 Verrucomicrobiota bacterium
CGTCGCCGTCCGGCATGGCGACGCTCGTGTTGTACCAACGATCACCAAACATGTCTTCAGCCCGGGTCCATTGATTCGTCCGCCAATCGTAGAGGCTCGAATGTTCAATTGTGTATCGTCCGCCCGTGGTTTGCAGAATCCCGTCCGACCGCATCACCAGCGCGGCACAGAACATCTCGTGACTGTTGTAGGTCGCGGTGTCGAACGAATCGCCATCGGGATCATAGACCGTCCACCGCGTCCGGGTCGCGGTCCCCGGCCAGTGCCGAACTTCCTGGCCCGAGTAAGTCAAGAGTTTGCCGTTGGGCAGGACCGCTGCGGATACCGGAACATGAGGCCAGTTCCGAACCGAAGACCACTGACCGTTGGTGCTCGAAGGCCCGGATGGCGACGGTGACGGCTGGACCGATGGAAGCAGCGCAGCGGCGTCTTGCCAGAACTGGTCATCGCCCGGGTGGTCATCACCGGCTTGCAGCGACGATAGGAAAAGGCAGCCGACCAGGAATCCGGTTAGGATCTGAACCAGAATAGGATCAGCGTTGGGTAAAGGCCGGAGCCTTGGTGACGGGTTCATCAGACGTAAGGAAGCGGGTGTCAGTCAGTGTTTGGAGAAAGGCGATCAGGGCGGACTTGTCGGCCGGGCTTAGTTCCAGGCCAGCTGGCGGGTGCTTGGCCAAATTCGGATCGAGCGTCGCGGTGCGCTGCACGCCGGAGTCGTAGTGCTCAATGACCTCTTCCAACGTGGAAAATCTTCCGTCGTGCATGTAGGGGCCGGTCACGGCGACGTTGCGAAGAGACGGCGTCTTGAACTTCCCCCGATCCGAGTCTTCTCCAGTGGCAAGAAATCGTCCCAGGTCGAGGAAGTCCGCTTCCAAACCGTTGTTCGTGAATTTGTGGCTCGTGAAGAGCGCGCCGCCGTGACAGTGAAAACAGTCCGCCCCCCGCAATCCACGCGCCGGATCATGTTCGGTAACGAAAAGTTCGAAGCCGCGTTTCTCCTGCTCCGTCAGTTCGACCTCCTGGCGCAGAGCCTGATCGAATCGAGAGTTGTAGGAAAGTTCGGTGAGGAGATACTGCTCCAGAGCCAGGGCCAACCGATTCGCAGTGATGTCCGGTTCGCCGAAGGCCTTTGCAAACGCTTCCCGATACGTCGAGTCCGCATTCAGATCCTGCAACACCTCAGGAAGCGACGCATTCATTTCCAAGGGATCTTCAATCGGAAGAAGCACCTGATCCCGCAGCCGAGCGGTGCGCCCATCCCAGAAGAATGCCTGTTCCCACAGTAGATTGGTGAGCGGCATGGCATTGCGCTTTCCCTCCTTGCCGACGACGCCAATACTCACTCCCCGGTTTTCAGTGAAGGCACGAGCCGGATCGTGGCAGCTGGCGCAGGATTGCTGCTGCTGATGGGATAGAATCGGGTCAAAAAACAGGCGGCGTCCCAAAGCGACGCCTTGGCGGGTTGGCAGGTTGTCCTCCGGCAGCTTGACCTGGGGAAATCGTTTCGGGATCCGCCAGGGAAAGGCGGAGGCGCTGCCTGGAGATGCCTGAGATTCCGCCGCCACCTCCTGGAACATCTCCCGGCTTACTTTCTGTAGGCGAAATGCCTGCGATACTCGCGCCGCAAGGACCGGGGCGGTGGAGTCTCCATCACGAGAATGGGTTGAGTCCTGATTTTCAATCCGATGGTCCCCCAAGATCGCGCGGACATCGAACTCCAGTTCCACTGTCGCGTCCCGATGGGTGTTGAAATTGACGTTCAGTTCCACCGGCATCGGCCCGGCACCGCCTGCCAAGTGATAAGAGAAACCGCCCAAGCTCTGATCGCTCTTTCGATACCGTCCTTCCAATGCCAGATGGACATAGCCTTCCCGCCAGCCCCAATGCAGGCCATTGACCGTCGGATTCAGCGGATGATCGGGAGGATACTGAGCCGGATCCGATCCATCGACATCCGTGGGCACTCCAACCCTGAAAGCGATCGCATCGAAATCGCCCGGAGGAAGATTGGGAAAGGACCAGCGAAGCGGCCCCTGAGCCGCGCTTCCAAAGGCAAACCCGGAAGAAAAAGGCGGACCGAGGCTGCGCCAAATTCCCGAGGTCTCGCGAATCCGGACCTCACTGAGGAGGTAGTCAAAGCGGGAAACCTGAAACTGCTCCCCGGAAATGGCTGTCCGTTCTTGGTGAAGGGAAATGGGAGTCTCCCCGAACATCGGATGGACCACTATTTGAAGAGACCGTGCGGAAGCGAAACCCGGCAGGAGCAACAGACAAAACCATAGAATCCAAGGCAGGGAGCGAGGCCCATACCAAAGATTGCGGAAATTGCCAGAAAATGCGTGTTGCATCGCAAACAGAACGAGAGGATTGCAATTATTAGGACTCCCCGTGAATAATCTAGGAATTTTTCGCAAAATTGCCAACCTTTCGCAATTTTGATATTTACAACAAGTAATCCGTTACAAAAATTCCTTCTTTGACAGCCTCTTTAGCGGCGGGCTTAGAGCAGTTTCAGTGAAGATGTATCCGAGGCAGCGAGGAGATTGGGCCTTGAGCACGGCGTCGTGAGGGAGCCGAGCGAGCTCTGTGACTGAGCCAGAACGCAGTTGAAGGCCGAAGCTTCCGCTGATTTTGATCACCAGCGAAGCCGCACTTGGTCCCGACCACACCCACTCTCACCGGATACAGGTTCAGTGAAAACTGCTCTAGTCCAGATCACGAACATAGAGATTCGCGAATCGGACCTTTTTCGCCGGGTAAATCGAAATTCGACCACGCGAAGCTTCGCCATCGACCACCTGGCGCCACATCTTGTCATTGATCGTTCCCACAATCACGTTGCCCCGCACCTCCCCTTGAAACCGATTCCATTGCCCCGGTTTCGCCAAATGAAGGCTCGCCGGATCAATCGCGATTCCTTCCCCATCACCGCGAAGCTTTAGCCTCGGAACTCCCGAGCCTTTCTCCAAGAGAACATCAAAGACGAACCCAAAGTCGCCAAACGTTTCTCGGGTTCTCAACGGTTCGCCAGTGCCATCTCCTGTCCAGATCAATTCCCAATCTGCGGCTTTCCAATCTTCCGCCGGCGGCTCCCAACCAGCAAAGTCCACCCCATTGTAAAGCACTCGATACCCTCGATCCGCAATCGCGACGTCTTCCGGATCTATCGGCGTTTTGGGAAGCTCACGAATTTGGACATTACGATACTCCACCACGCCTCCCTCGCTCTCGAGGCAGATATAGCCCTTCTTCGGGCGGCATTCATTCCCCTGAGTTACCAGCTTTCCATTGACCTCCAGGGCAATCGATCCATCCTCGCAAGTAATCCGATAATGGTTCCACTCCGGACTCGGATTGGAGCGATTTTCAGTTGGAAACGCACGACTCCCTCCCCTTCCATTCACTGGAGTCATTTTCGCTCCATGAATCGGAAAAATGTCGCCATGCGTGGTGTAGTTGCGGCTGTTCCCGTAGGCATTCTCCAAAACCTGAACCTCAATGCCGCGAATAAAGGGTTGGCCGCGGGCGGTGATATCATCAGCCCAGACAAAAACACCGGCGTTGCCTTTCGGCACCAAATGGCGCCACTCCAACTCCAGCACGAAGTTTTGATACATTCGCTCCGTGCGGATCTCTCCGATTGGTTTGCCCGAGCACTTGAGAATGCCATCCTCCATCTTCCAGGTTGAAGGCGCGCAGTTCACATTGATCCACCCATCCAGATTTTCACCGTTGAACAAGGGGCGGAATCCACCGGAGTCGTCCCCCAAAACCGCAGTCAGCCCCATCACCATCCAGAAGCCGACAATCCCGGTGAAACAGTTCATTCCTCCAATCTGAGGCGATCCACCAACGCACGTCAACCTCCAAAAAGACGCCCGCCGCGCCGCAGAAATACCGCCTAACGCAACATTTGATGGCGATGCGCCAATCAACGCGGAGCAAGCTTC
>JBCDHN010000428.1:0-3943 GCA_038749915.1 Verrucomicrobiota bacterium
CAAATCCGTGAGTTGGTAAACGGGTTTTGCTTCGGCCATTGAGTTTTAAACGTTGGAAATCGCTGCGTCGATTCGGGTTACGGATCGGTCTCGTCCCAATCGGTCAAGGATCGTGGTGAGAGCAAGTCCTCCGGTCTGCCCGCTCACAGCGACCCGGCACGGAAACATGAGGGCTCCTTTTTTGAGCTCGAGCTCCTTGGCGGCGGCGTCGATGGCCTTGTCTGCGGCGTCTCCCGACCATTTTTTGACGTCGCCGAAGTGTTTGCTGAGTGCGGACAGGATATTCTTGATTCCGTCACGAGCCTTCATTTTTTCGAATGCTTCCCCGTCCAGGGTGTAATCATCGCGATAGAGCGAGGACAGCCACTTGGGAGCGTCGGAGAATTTCTTGATCTTTCCCCGAATCTCTTCCAGAAGCGCATCGGGAACTTCGGCTTCGGTGGTCGGCAAGTCATGTTCCTTGAGAAACGGAGCCACCGCTTCGCGAAGATCCGCCGGTTTCATCAAATGGATGTATTGGGAACTGAACCACTCGCACTTGTCGTAGTCGAATCGGCCGTTGGCGCGATTGATGCCTGAAATCTTGAACTTCTTGAGCAGCTGATTCGGGGGAATGATCTCAGAATCGTCTTTGGGGGACCATCCAAGCATCGCGAGGTAGTTCACAACCGCGTCCGGATGGAATCCCATATTTTTGTATTCATGAATCGCCGAGCCGCGATCGCGCTTGCTCATTTTGGAGCCGTCGCCGTTCAAAATCAGGGGGATGTGGCCAAACTTGGGAGGCTTCGCGCCGAATGCCTCGTACAAATCGAGGTGCCGGGGGGTATTGGAGAGATGATCCTCGCCCCGAATCACGTGGCTGATCTTCATCTCAATGTCATCTACCACGCTGACGAAGTGGAAAATGTAGCTTCCGTCAGGCCGCCGAATCGTCATATCGGGCTCCTCGCGATCCTTGAATTCGGTTTTGCCGCAAATCAGGTCGTTGATGGTTCGGTCAGTGTTGGGACCCCGAAAACGCATGGCTCCCTCGTCCTCATAAACCAGGTCAGCCCGTTGCAGTTTGTTGAAATACTTTTCGTAGACTTTGGTGCGGAGGCTTTGTCGATAGGGGCCTAATTTGCCGCGGGTCTGTTTGCCAACCGCATTGATCCCTTCGTCCCAATTGAGCCCCAGCCAGCGTAAACCGTCAAAAATGGCCTCGTCGGATTCCTCGTCATTCCGCTCTTCGTCAGTGTCTTCCACCCGGAGGATGAAGGTTCCTTTCTGACTGCGAGCATACAACCAATTGAACAGGGCGGTACGTGCTCCTCCAATGTGGAGCATGCCGGTAGGGGATGGTGCAAAACGGACGCGGATATCGCTCATGGCCTGGGAGGGGACCATGTCGCTGATCGGGGCGATTTTCAACTTTTTGGTTCTCGACCACTGGATGGGCTTCGGCTACAGGGGAAGCCTTATGCGAAAATTTCCACCTTGGATTCAGATTCTTACGGCATTGGCGGTCGGCGCCGTATTTGGCGGGATCGTCAACTACAGCTCAGCTTCGGCCGAGCCGGACTCTTCGGCGGCTGAGTTTGCAGCGTCTTACATCGGGGGCGCGGACTACATTGGCGGCTTGTTCATGTCCGCGTTGAAAATGATCATCGTTCCGTTGATCTTTTCGTCGGTCGTGGTCGGAATTGCCGGAGTTGGGAACCAGAAAGGGTTTGGGCGGAGAGGGCTGAAAACGCTTTCCTACTATGTCACCACCAGTTTCTTCGCCATTCTCATCGGCCTGACGTTCGTCAATATGGTGAAGCCAGGATTTGTTGATGGAAAGCCAAATCCCGAGATCAAAGCGATGATTGAAGGGGATACGAATTCGCTGGAAGAGCGAGTTGCCGCGAAAGTTGGGGGTCAGGATCGGGAGTCCTTGAACTCGGTTTGGGACATTTTCGCTCGAATGGTTCCCAGCAATATTACCGAGGTATTTGCAGACAATGGAAGGATGCTGGCCCTGATTTTTGTGAGTCTGCTGGTTGGGTTTGGAATCCTGCACGTAAGCGAAGCAGCCCGATCGAGTCTTCTGGAGTTTTTCAAATCGGTTAACGAGCTGATGGTTTTGCTGACCGGATGGATCATGGTTCTGGCTCCGATCGGGGTTTTCGCGTTGGTAACGGAGACTTTCGCCTCCAGCGGATTCGAGATTATCGGGCTTGTGGCCAAGTATTTCGCGGTCGTGCTCCTCGCCCTGGCGATGCACATGTTCGTGATTCTGCCGCTGATTCTCCGGTATGTCGCCAAGGTCAGCCCGGTGAAGCATTTCATGGCGATGAGGAATGCTCTGTTGACGGCGTTTTCGACTTCCTCATCGTCGGCCACGCTTCCGATTACCCTGCGAGCCGTGCGGGAGAACGTCGGAGTCTCGAATCGCACCGCCAGTTTCGTCCTGCCGCTCGGAGCCACCGTGAACATGGACGGAACGGCCCTTTATGAGTGTGTTGCGGTGATTTTTGTGGCTCAGGTGATGGGAGCGCAACTGGCGTTCACGGAACAGATGACGGTCGTCTTGTTGGCGCTGTTAACGAGCATCGGTGTGGCCGGAGTGCCGTCGGCCAGCCTGGTCGCCATCGTCATTATTGTTCACAATGTTCTCGTGCCGATCATTGGAGCGAGCGCGGATGCGGTAATTGGCCTGCTTCTTGCTGTGGACCGGCTCTTGGATATGTCCAGAACTGCGGTCAATGTCTTCAGCGATTCCTGTGGAGCGTTGGTAGTTGCCAAACTCGAAGGCGAGACCGGACTTCTTGAGGATCCAATGCATACCGCTCACGCGAACCCTCAATAAACCATGTCAGAGGAGTCCCCTTACACCGCATCAACAACCGCCAATAAACCGAAGCGCGCTCGCTATTTTGTCACCGGCCTCTTTACGGTCATCCCATTGGGAGTGACGGCGATTGTCCTCTATTACTTGGTTAAGGGGCTCTCACGGATCGGCAGCAAGCCGGCGGAGTTTGTTCAGAATCAGCTCGAGAAGTCGTTTGGTCAGGGAGATCCCGAGGGATTGATGAGATTCATCACGACGGAGTGGTTTCGAGACGGGATCGCCGTGTTGATCGTGGTTACTTTGGTCTATTTTCTGGGGATGATGACGAGCAACTTCGTAGGGAGGAAAATGGTGAAGTTGTTCGAATGGTTCATGGAGCGAATTCCATTCGTTCGGACGATTTACGGGGGAATGAGGAAGCTGGTTGATTTGCTGCAGCAGGACACCGGGGCGGATGTTCAACGCGTCGTCCTGATCGAGTTTCCCAGTCCCGAAATGAAAACCGTGGGGTTGGTCACGCGAACGTTTAATGACAAGGACACGGGGAGGAAACTGGCAGCGGTCTATGTTCCGACGACGCCCAATCCGACCAACGGCTATGTCGAGATCGTTCCGATCGATCGGATTATCTCAACCAACTGGACATTTGACGAAGCCATCTCGTTTATCGTTTCCGGTGGCGCGGTTGCTCCCGATCAAATTCCGTATTCGAAGTCCGAGGGCAAGTTTCTCGAAGGAGTGGTCGAACCTACGCCGTAAGCCGTGGGAGAAGGTTCACGATCACAAGACTCAAGATTCCCACAAGAAATGCGACGAGCACCAGGCTGGAGAGCAGGACAAAACCTGCCTCAAACCCAATCAGGAGGCGCAACGTCGTCCGATCCGTCCCAAGATTGGCGAGGCTTTCGAATTCCTTTGCTCTCAGCCGATGAGAAAGAATGAAGACGAGAGCGGCAATCATCGATGCTGCTACCGCAACCGCGACCAAGGCAGCAACCACCAAATTGCGGACCTGGAATACCGTATCAAACAGTTCCATCATGACTTGATCGGGGCGGACCAGCTGAGCTGGCGCCAACTCTGTTTGATAGCGGCCGAGCAGGATGGTTTCCGCTTTTTGATCTCGTG
>JBCDHN010000429.1:0-3933 GCA_038749915.1 Verrucomicrobiota bacterium
CAGGACAACGCTGTGTTTGTGCGAGGCGGCTTATTCTGCCGCGGGACGCGTTTGGCGACGCAGTTCTCGATCGGCTTATCGAAGTCTCCTCCAACCTCCGGATCGGCCCGCCCAATCTTGATCCCGAACCCTTTTATGGCCCTGTCATTTCCACAAAGGCCGCCAGCGGGGTTTTGCAAGCCCGCGACCATCTCCTCACACTCGGAGCCGAAACGCTGCTCAACATGACGCGCGAGTCCGATGACTCTACCCTGCTCTCCCCCGGCATTCTCGACGTCACCGCTCTTGCGGAACTTCCCGACCAGGAAATCTTCGGACCGCTACTCCAGGTTATTCGAGTCCCCGATTTTGAAACGGCGATCACCGAAGCCAACCAGACAGCCTATGGTCTCAGCTCCGGTCTCCTTTGCGAGGAGCAAGACCGTTGGGAGAACTATTTCCGTCATGCCCGAGCCGGGATCGTCAATTGGAACCGCCCCATCACCGGAGCCAGCGGCGCCCAACCGTTTGGTGGCATCGGCCATAGTGGGAATCACCGTCCCAGCGGCTACTTCGCCATCGATTATTGCGCGTTTCCGGTTGCCTCGACCTTTGGGCCGTCCCTTGATCTACCAGAGTCGCTTGCTCCCGGAATTCAACTCTAACCATGGCCTCATCCCAAAAGATCGAAGATCAAATAATGGCCCTCAAACAATCGAGCGAACAAGACCGCAACCACGCGATCTCTGCTGCGCTTTCGAGTCGCAGCAATGTGGTTATTACCCAGGCTGCTCAACTTGCTGCTCATCATCGATGTCATGAGACCGTCCCTCATCTTGCGGCAGCGTTTCAGCGCTTGATGCAACCGGACGCCATCAAACGCGACAAAGGTTGCCTCGGGAAAACCGCGATCATCAAGGCGCTTTTCGACTTGGATTTTGCAGACGAGGAATTCTACAGCGAGGCTCTTGGTTATTCTCAGTTTGAGGCGGTTTGGGGAGACCAGGAAGATGTCGCATCAGAAATTCGGGCCACTGCCGCGTTGGGATTCGTCGCCACCAATCCCTGGCGGGCGATCTTCCGGCTAATCGAGGTATTGAACGATCCGGAGAGTCAGGTTCGAATCGCGGCGGCGAGAGCGATTGGTTCGCTTGGCAGCGACGCAGCCGAGGCGGTTCTGCGCCAAAAGGCGCTTGCAGGTGATCATGCTCCCGACGTCACCGGAGAGTGTTTTTCCGCGCTTCTCGACTCCTTCGCTGACGATGCTCCTGGATTTGTCGCCCATTTTCTCCACGACAAAGACGGTATGATCCGTGATCTCGCCGCTTTTGCGCTTGGCAGTTCGAAGATTCCATCTGCGATTGATGAGCTCAAACGCTGCTGGGATGAGGCCGGGCTACGTCCGGACTTAAGGGAAAGCCTAATCCAAGGCCTTGCCCTCGCATGCACCGAGCATGCCTTTCTAGCTCTCTTCGAGATCATGAAACATGACGGCACGAGCGAAATTCAAGTTGTCCGAGCTTTGGCAATCTACCGTCATGATGAGAGGATTCGAAAAGATGTCGAATCGCGTGTCTCCGCCAACTCACGTCGTATCTTCGACGAAGAGTGGAACGATTAGTTAGGCCTCATTGCCCGTTGCTAGCATCTCGCGCATCTTTTCAAAATATCCCGCCGCGACTTCTTCGGTGGCGGGTTCTTCGGCCAACTGGTCGTAGTTGATCATCTCCAAATATTCCTCGTCGAATTCTTTGATAAACGATCTGGGGAGACAAGGAACCTGTTCGCCATATTTCTTCCGAGTGGCGCAGTAGGTGATGGAAAGATGTTCCTGGGCCCGGGTGATCCCCACATAGAGCAATCGCCGCTCTTCGTCCTTGGTTCCCTCATCCACCGAACGCATATGGGGAATAATTCCTTCTTCCAAACCGACGAGGTACACGACCGGAAACTCAAGACCTTTCGCCGCATGTAAGGTGATAAGGCAGACTCCTTTCTTGTTGCTGATATCGTCATCGTCTCGGTCCGACATGAGGGTGATTTCATCGAGAAAGTGTTGGAGACCTTTGGACTTCTTGGAAGAGCGCGCTCGGTGGTCATACATCGTATCGATGAACTCACGGGCGTTGTTTTCCCGTTTATTGGCTTCCTCTTCGTTTTTGCAAGTACGACGAAGATAGTCAAAAAACTCGATCTCCTTCAGGAGGTCGCCAGTCATGGTTGCGTAGTCAGCAGATGGAGTTCTGGCAACTGCTCCAAACTCGTTCATCAACGCAACAAACCCCGCAATTCCATTGCGGCTGCGACTGGTGCGTTCGCTGAGGTAATCGGGATGCTGCAGACTTTCCCAGACGCTGAGGTTCTGCTTCATGCTGAACTCCGTCGCAGCTTTGATGGCTGAGTCGCCGATGCCACGTGGCGGATTATTGATTACCCGCAGGAGATTGACGTCATCTTTGGGGTTGGCCAACACCATGAGGTAGGAAACAATGTCCCTAACCTCACGGCGATCGAAGAAGCTCATGCCCCCTACCACTCGATAAGGGATCTCTTCCGAGCGCAAGGCATGTTCCAACAAGCGTGACTGCGCGTTGGTGCGAAACAGGATGGCAAAATCTTCCCACTCGCGGTTCTGGGTTTTTGCCTGACTGTAAATTTCATTCACAATTATCTCCGCTTCTTCCTCCGCGCCGGGCATGGCAATGAGGCGAACAAGATCGTGACTTTCCTTCTTACACCAGAGCGTTTTTTCACGACGGTTTTTGTTCTTCCGGATAATACTATTCGCCAACTGAAGGACTGGTTGGGTACAACGATAGTTTTCCTCCAGTTTGATTACTTTCGGATTTGGAAAGAAGCGCTCGAATTCGAGAATGTTGGAGATGTCTGCGCCACGCCAGCCATAGATGCTCTGGTCATCATCACCGACAACACAGACGTTATGCCGCTTGCCGGCGAGATTTCGCAACAAACGCATTTGCAGATTGTTGGTGTCCTGAAACTCATCCACCATGATGTAGGGAAACTGTTTTTGCCAGTATTCCCGGACATCTTTGTCATTCTCCAGCAACTCCACAGCGAGGATCAGAAGATCATCGAAATCAACTGAGTTAAGCGTCTTGAGCTCTTCCTGGTAACACCGCGCGACTTCAACGATGAGGTCCTGCGCATTGTTGGAAACCGGTGTGCCGCTGTTCTTCCATTTCCCGATCAGCGAGAGAGCCACGTTGGCATCCAGCCCGGTTTCCTTCCCCCCTTTTCTCCCGATGATCTTGCGGACAAGCCCCATCTGATCGGCGCCCGAGTAAATGCCGAAGTTCCGTTTGTATCCCAAGCGATCGATATTGCGCCTCAGGATCCTGACGCAGAGTGAGTGAAATGTGGAAACCGTTACAGCTTTGGCATCGTCCTTTGAAATCAACCCGGCCACCCGTTCCCGCATTTCCGCAGCGGCCTTATTCGTGAACGTGACCGCAAGGATGTTCTGAGGACGAATATCCTCGGAAACCATGTAAGCGATCCGCATTGTAATGACACGGGTTTTGCCAGTTCCCGCACCCGCGAGAATTAGAACCGGCCCGTGAATTTGGCGCACGGCAGCGCGCTGAGGCTCGTTAAGACTATTCAGTCCCTTCATATACTATCCAGAAAAAGTGGAAGGCAGTTGGCTCTGTTACCTTATGAATCGAAAGGTGAACGGATAAGCCATATACTTGCCTTCGTTGGCGCGAATGGAGCCGATGAGGGCCATGACAATTGAAAAGATTACGACCACGACGGTGAACGCACCAGTGACGCCACATGTAAATGGGATTAGAAGGAAGCCTGCCAACGCGAGAATCGACATCGTCAGCTGGAAGTTTGTCGACTCTTTGCCGTGAGCGTCAACCCAAGGGCTTTCTCTGCGCTTGATGAGCCGCGGCACAAGTGGACCGATAATATTGAGAAAACTGG
>JBCDHN010000430.1:0-3925 GCA_038749915.1 Verrucomicrobiota bacterium
GCGGGCAATGGAAGAATTTTGCAGTATTCTGCCATTTTTGCGCAGCCATGCCCGCTTCCGTTCTTCATTCTTTTCAGGAAATCGCCCTCGCCATTCGGGTCGGCGTGCCTCATCTCGAGCGCGTTGCCCAGGGCATTCGTGAATACGCGCATCATCACACGGAATGGCGTTTCCTGATCAGTCCGGAAACCCATGATCTTCCACCCGCATCATTGGAGGGCTGGAAAGGACAGGGGGTTATTGCGCTTTGCAACACGGTTGAGGAAGAGGATGTGCTCGAGGGACTCCATTGCCCGGTCGTCAATATCTCCGGGGCATTGGAGTCGACGCGATTTCCGAGGGTGCGGAATGATTATCAAGCGATCGGGCGAAAGGCCGCGAAGTTTCTGAGAACGCGGGGTTTTCGACGATTCGGCTTCTACGGGGTCGCTGATGTCTGGTATTCCCAGCAGATTGAAACCGGCTTTGGTCAGGAGATTCGTGACCAGGGTTTTGATCCCGCCATTCTGCGTAGTCCGAGTTCTCTCCGAGGGATTCAGCGCTGGAATCATGGACAAGATGAACTCGAAAAGTGGCTGAGAGGCCTTTCTCCACCGTTCGCGATTCTGGCTGCCCACGATCCGAGAGCGACGATGGTGATTCGGGCTTGTGAGCGGATCGGGCTGCGCGTTCCCGAGGACGTTGCCGTGATGGGAGTGAACGAGGACACCGTCACCTGTGAAACGAGCCGACCAACCCTAACCAGTTTGGAACGAAACGGCAAAACGGTTGGATGGAGAATCGCTGAAACACTGCACCAACTGATTCAAGGCGAAGCGGTCGAGGCGGAGCGGGTTGTGCCTCCTGGCGAAGTTTACGAGCGCGAGTCCACCCAGACGCTGGCAGTTGATCATCCGGGTTTGGTCTTGGTCGTGGAATCGATTCGGGCTCACTATCAACAACCTCTCTCGGTGGAGCATTTGGCTGCGGTTGCCGGAAAGTCACGCCGTTGGCTCGAAGAGATTTTTCGCGAAGAGCTGAACGCTTCTCCAGCGGTGTTTTTGGAACGTGTCAGGGTCGAGGAAGCGAGAAAGCGATTGGAAGAGGATCCCTCCATCGCCCTTGGGTTTCTCGCTACGGAATGCGGATTCAGCGGAACGCGTCAGCTGAACATGGCGTTCCAGCGGATTCATCATTGCCGCCCTCGCGAATTCGTCGGAGAGGTCGGAGCGGCAACGATCCAGCTTCCACAAGGCAAGCTCTCCTGACCCTGTGCAGGTGAGGGAGGATGGCGCACTCAGGAGCTGGGAACCGCTTTGCTGAGCGCCTTCTGCTTCTCCGGTTCCCGGGTGTAACCTTCCGGTCGAAAATCGAGATCAGTCGCGAGCACCAGTTTGTCCAACTCGCAGCCGTCCTCCCGCATCGAGATGAGGATCTCGTGTTCGCCCGCGCTGGGAATTTCGAGAAACAGTTGCATGGGAACACCGATATGGACCTCTTCGGTTCGCTGTTTGCATTCCCAGTGCCATCGATTTTTCACCACGGTTTGCCACCGCTGGCCACTCTCCGGCCATTCACCATTGAGGCCGATGTGAAAGCCGTTGTCCTCGGTCCCGGTGGAGTAAACCCGCGCCCAGACATAATATTTCCCGGGCTTGGGAAAGGCGATGCGATACTTCAGGATCGCCATCTGGCCGGGCTCGGGAGAAAAGTTGACGCCTTTGATCAGCTTTTCGTCGTGATTGCGGCGCGAGTCCGGGAGAATTTCGAGGTAAGCTCCACCGCTCGCTCCCTCCAAATGGGCAGGGTCCGCGTCGGGTTCGATTTGGGGAATCGAGGTGGCTGAGGTAAGGTGCCAGGACCGCAATTCATGGTTTGACTGCTCGGTAAAACTCTCTGCCTCAAAGGAAACAACCGCATGGTCGGCAGAGGCGACGAACGCGAAAAGAGAGGCAAGAACGAAGTGGAGTAGGGGCTTCATGTTGATGAGATAATTCGATCGAATCGTCTTAGCCTACATCGTTTTCGCGTTGAAGAAGAGAGGATTGGATGTTTTGGGATGATTTTTCAGAAGGCGGATCGGCGGGAGACAAAATTTGGCAAGCCTTGTTGACCTCGGTGATGACAAAGGCTTTGGCTCAGTGGGCGGGTGAACCCCGGTTCCATCCGCCAAAAACTCTCAACATCATGAAAAGCACCCCCATTCGATTCCTGGTATCCTTCGCGGCCCTGGCGATGATTCAGTCCACCTTTGCAACCGAACCCTGGACCATTGAGAAGGAGGCAGAGTGGAGCGCTGAGGTTGAATCCTCCGAAGGCTTGAAAGTCGAAGCGGGAACGGTTTCGCCAGCCGAGAAGTCCGGCGAGCTTCGGACGAAGATTCGATCGTTCGAGGAAAAGCGTTCCGCCAAGTCGCTTTCAATCTCGCAGTCCTCGATTTGGCAGAACTGGAATCCCATCGAAAATCTGGGACCGTCAAATCTCTCGGACGCTCCCGTCCTGCTCACGGTTGGCCCGGACGACTACTGGATGTTTGGTCGCTACGGAAGCGGTCAACCGCGCCGGAAAAAGGGAGAAAAACCGAAGACGCTTCCGACCTTTGAGCCGGAGGCCGCAACGCTCGAAGGCTTCGATATCCCCCTGCAAACCACGCGCTTCCCAAACCAGTATGATGCTCCGGGAGGCTTGAAGCCGAAGAAGGGCGGATACCATGCCTGGCAGAGCCGCGACATGGTCAATTGGGTCCATCACGGTCCGGTCACCGAAGGCTTTTCCCGATGGGTGACCAATGCCGAGATGGTCGAAGGCAAAGCTTACATTTATTATGACTTCCCCAACGATCAGGATCCACACGTCTATGTCGATAGCGACCTGACCGATGGAGAGCCTGGCGAAAACATGGGAATCGCGGTCAAAGATCCATCTCATGGCTCCGACGCCGGCTTCATTCGTGATCTCGATGGAAACATGCATGTCATCATCGAAGACTGGAGTCCGATCTCGGCGAACAAACGCTCCTGGGATTCGCCGCTGGCGGGTCATGCCGTCAGCCCTAACGGACTAGGTAACTTTGTGTTTGGGGAACCGGCGGTCGACAATCGCACCACGCCAACGGGTAAAATCGCAACCTACAATCATCCCCATTGGGCCAAAGAGGACCCGGAGAACTACAAAACCAACGTGGCCGAATACGAGATTCATGAGCCGGAACAGGAAGCCTATGGAGATTGGGCCGCGATCGCGATTGGAGGTCAATACTACTTGTTTGGCGATTACGATCCCGCCGGTGGTCACCAAATGAGTGTCGGTTGGTTCACCTCACCGTCGATCAATGAGCAGTTTACCTGGTGTGATCATATCGGGAATGGTCATCCCGATCCGGATGTCTGCTTTGCCGAAGGACAGTTCTACCTCGCCACCCAACAGAAGACCGACTACGTCAGCCCGGGCCCGTGGGTGGAAACCGTTTCCGCACGCGTCGGTGTTGACACGGACAATGATCAAACGATCGATCAGTGGACCGATTGGCAGGAGGTCAGGGAGTCATATGACTACATCCCGGGATTCTCCAAGCAAATTGCGCGAACACCGGCGGAACTGGATTTGTCGAACTTGCCGGAGGGATTCGGATTTCAGGTCGAGCTCAACGTGGTCGATGCAACCGAGAACAAGTCCATGCCCATCATCGAAGGGCTCAGCCTCACCTTCGAGCATTGATGCCCCACAAGCAAAGAGTTAGACGAGTGCCTTACGCCCAAAGGCATTTTTCAGAGACATTGAATTAAAGAAGTTGGAGATGGAAACTGTCTCAGGATCTTTTCGGCGAATGGAGTCGAAACGATTCTATTTCGGGAAGTCTCAATAGCATGAATTTTTGCTAAGGTAGCTACTCATTTTGCTCCGCTTCGATTCCCCACTTATCCAGGCGCGCCTGATTGATCTTCAC
>JBCDHN010000431.1:0-3905 GCA_038749915.1 Verrucomicrobiota bacterium
ATCGAAGAGAATTGCGACCGGACCGGATCCTTGAGTTGATGTTGAAGATCGACAACAACCCGCGGTCCCTCGCTTACCAACTCACCCGTCTATCCAAGATCCTCAATGATCTGCCTGGAAAGGCCACCCGCAAGACTCCCAAGGCGCGCGTTCTCAGCCTTGTCGAAAAGGTGAAGTTCGAAGTCAGCGAAGTCGATTTGAAGGTTCTGGTCGAGCCAAATCCGAAGACCGGTGTTCGCACCGAGCTTACTCATTTCCTGAGCCAGATTCGGAAAACACTGCTCGAACTTTCGGACGAACTCACGGTCAGCTATTTCACTCACACCACCCGCGGACGTTAAGATGGCAGCTAAATCCCAGCGCCTGTATGAGATCAAGCACCGCACCCGTTTCGACTACGGTGGCCGCATTGACCTGTGCCACAACGAGGCACGGCTCTGTCCGATTAATTCGGATTATCAGTCAACCAAGGCGTTCAAGATCGTGGTTGAGCCCTCGTCCGAAACCGTCAACGAGCGGATGGATTGCTTTGGGAATCGAATCCATTTTTTCTCCGTCGAACATTCGCACGACGAGCTAGCCGTCACCAGCGAAAGCGAGGTGCTCGTTTCCACGAAACAGCGTCCCTGGGAACAGGAGGATTTCCCGGATCCGGCTTACGAAAACGTGCTTGGTTTCCTCGAAAATCTGAGTGGGAGTAATGTTCTTGAGATTGGGGAATTCATTTATCCTTCCCAAGCCGTTCCGAGGCACTCGGACCTTCGCGAATACGCGCTCGTTTCCTTTACCTCCAATGCAAACCTGATTGCGGCGACCCGGCATTTGATGAACCGCATTTTCACGGACTTCACCTACGTCTCCGGGGCGACCGACATTTCGACCCCCGTCCTCGACGTGCTCGAAGGCCGCCGCGGAGTCTGCCAGGATTTCGCCCATTTGATGATTTCCTGCCTCCGCAGCCTCGGTTTCGCCGCGCGGTATGTCAGTGGTTACCTGGAGACCCAGCCTCCGCCAGGCCAGCCCAAACTCCAGGGCGCCGACGCTTCACATGCCTGGGTGGAACTTTACGTTCCCGAGTTTGGCTGGCTCCCGTTTGATCCGACCAACGATGTCTGCCCGGGGGCCAATCACATCGTCCTCGCAACCGGCCGGGACTATTTTGACGTTCAACCGGTGCGCGGAATTTTCGTTGGCGTGGGCCAGCAGCTGCTCAGTGTCGAAGTCGATGTGATCCGTCGCTGACGCATCGCCCCTCTCTGCTCCTACTAAAACAATCGCTTGGTCTCGAGAAGCTCGACAAATTCGAGCATCGCAGGATTTTCCGTTTCGGTCCCATTCGACCTCCGAATCACGCCAAGCGGCCGGCTCGTATCCACCGTGGAATCCACCAGCGTTGCCTGGGCCAGCCGCCCGCCTTCCACTTCGGCATAGGCGGTCCGCTGGGGGACGATGGAAACGGCGTTTTCCAGTTCCACCGCGCGCTTGACCAATTCCACATTGTCCAACTCCATCACCTCATCCACGGAGACGCCCGCCTGTGCAAACATCGCGTCAATCGCAATCCGAGTCGGCAAGTCAGGTTCAAAAGAGACAAATTTGGACTTTTCCAGATCGCCAAGAGTCACCGAGCCTTTCCTCGCAAATTCGTGGCCGGGTGTACAAATCAACACCAGTTCATCCTGCCAAAATGTCTCGGCGATCAATCCTGCCCGGTTCTCGGGATAAGCCACCAAGCCCAGATCCGCCCGGCCAAGTTCGACGTCCTCGTAAACCTGATTGGCGCGCCGGTATTCAACGCGCACCTCAACATCCGGGTAATGATCGCGAAACCATTTCAAATATGGAGGCAACTCGTGGAGACCAATGGAGTAGACCGTCGCGACCTGCAGTTTCCCTGCAATCGCCCGATCCGGGGAACGCAGACGGGCCCGAAAGTCGTCAAAGGTTTCCAGCATCTCGTGCGCCGTGCTTAGCAGCATATTTCCCTCGGCCGTGGCTTCGGTGTTGCGTCCGCGCACCAAAAGCGTTACCCCGAGCTCCTTCTCAAGAGCAGCAATCCTCTGGCTGACCGCACTTTGACTAATATGATGCTTTTCGGCGGCTATGGAAAAGCTGCCGGCCTCAACTAGGTCACAAAATAGCCGCAGGGTTTCAATTTGCATGGAAAAGAGGCGGAGGATACTCTGTTGTGTCAATTATGCCAACTTCCGACTCCATTGCCCAGAACCTTGAGAAGGTCGAAGCAAGAATCGCAGGGGCTTGCGAAAAGGCAGGCCGTTCGCGCGATGAGGTGGAGTTACTGGCGGTTTCAAAGACATGGCCCGCAGAGACCATCTTTCAAGCCGTTGACGCAGGAATCACCGCATTCGGCGAAAACAAGGTTCAAGAAGCCATCGCCAAAGTCCCGCTCCTCCCCGAACGCATTTCCTGGCACCTCATCGGTAATCTCCAAAAGAACAAAGTCCGCAAATCACTGACGGTCATCGATACCTACCATGGGGTCGACAGCCTTGGATTAGCTCAGCAGATGAACCGCATCGCCGAGGAGCTCGGCCTTCATCCCGGCGTCTATCTGCAGGTGAATCTAGCGGGAGAAGCCAGCAAACACGGCTTTGCTCCCGACGATTTGCGCCGAGAACTTGAGCCGATCCTCGAACTCGACCGTCTCGAGGTGCAGGGACTCATGCTGATTCCTCCGTTCGACTCAGACCCGGAAAAGGTTCGTCCTCACTTCGCCAATCTCCGGCAATTCCGTGATGAGCTTGCCGAGAAAAGCGGAATTCCGCTGACCGGATTATCCATGGGGATGAGCCATGACTTCGAAGCCGCGATTGAAGAAGGCTCCACCATCGTTCGGGTTGGCACCTCCATTTTCGGGGCACGAGGCTAAAGTTCGGTTCCTCCAAATCGAGTTGTCAGGACCGGCTTTCCCGCTATGAATGGGGGATGTACTCGCGTCTCCTCCTCTTGAGCGTCTGTTTGGCACTGCCTGCGTCAGCCCAGCAGGACTACGAGCGACTCTTTGACGAGCACTACCTTCCCCGAACCATCGACCTCTTGAAACGGGGAGAATTTCGAACCGTTGAACTGGCCTGTGATGCCGCCTTTCGCCGGGGTCAGAAGAATCCCCAGTGGCAAATCCTTCGCCTCCGGATGCTACAGGCTCAGGGTAAGCTCAGCGAAGCCCAACCGGAATTTGCAAAGCTCGTCGAGATGTATGCGGAAGACCTGCCCTTCCTCATCGCGATGCACGATTTTTATGGTGACGTTGGCGAGAAAGAGAACGCGGCAGAGATGCTGCAGAAGTTCAACGCAGCGGCTTTGAAAAAGCCATTGAAGGATCGGACAGCGGAAGAGCTTGTCGCGTTAGGAACCGGCGCCTTTCTGCTGGGAGCAGATCCAAACAAGGTGCTCGACGAATTCTATGCCGCTGCCAAGAAGAAGAAACCGGAGTTGATCGACAGCTATCTGGCGGCCGGAAATCTGGCCCTCGCGAAATACGACTATGCCCGTGCATCCCAGGAATTTCGGGCAGGCCTCAAGCAATCGGCACAGGACCCGGATTTACGCTTCGGGCTCGCCAAAGCGTTTTATCCCAGTGATCGGGAACAGGCCATGGCCAACCTCGACCGCGTTCTCAGCTTTCAGGCCAACCACACCGGTGCGCTGACCATGAAAGCCGAGCACCTTATCAATTCCGAGCGCTGGGATGGGGAGAAGCTGCTCGAAACGGCGATTGAGGTGGACGAAAATCATCCTTCCGCCTGGGCCTTGAAATCTGTGATTGCTACGTTGAGAGACAACGATCCTTCTGCGTCGGAAGTCGCCCGGGAACGCGCGCTTCAGAACGTTGCGAAGCAACCTGAAGTTCTCCACCTCATGGGTCGCGTGCTCTCTCGGAAATA
>JBCDHN010000432.1:0-3901 GCA_038749915.1 Verrucomicrobiota bacterium
GGGGCTGTTGTAAATCACGGCCGGAAGGTCACCTCCTGCCTCAAGGATATCGGCAAAATGAGCCCGCTGAGCAGAAGGAGCCGAGCCACGGGACAACACCCTGGGAATCACCATCAGTCCGGCTGCACCAACCTCACGAGCATGGGCGGCATGAGAAGCCGCGATGCGTGGATTCTGGGCACCGGTTCCGACAACAACGGGGATTCCTGCCTCAACCAAGGCTCGAACACCTTCCTGGCGTTGTTGATCGGTCAGGAGGGGCCAGTCCCCCATCGAGCCACAGTACACGACCCCGCGCATCCCTGCTTCGATCAGCTCGGTTGCAGTACGAACAAGCACAGAAAAATCGGGCGTTCCCTTGCCGTCGCAGGGAGTCATGAGGGCCGGGATACACCCTTCAAAAATGGTTGATTCGGAAGAGGACATTACAGTGTTCAAGAATGGTTCTGGGAAGGAGTTGGCACGACCGCTTTGGCTTTGCGGTCACCGACCCGAAAGTGGCCGAGATCATTTCCAGTCGGCGCATCGGTAATTTTCCAAACTGCGCCCGGCCGGGTTTGCTGTGATTTGGTTTTGCCTGACTCAATCACTCCATAGGACTTGGGCCTGCCATTCAGGTCCATCCAAAAGAGTTCAACGGTTGACTCATGACGATTGACAAACTTCACCGGAAAGGGATTCCCATCGGGTTTTGACGCGGGAGCCTTTCCCTTGGCAATGGGATGCCATGGCAATGAAGGTAACGCGTTCAGCGAAGCCTCTTTTCGGGGAGCAAAATCCTGAGGGGCTCGCTCTCGCAGTTTCTCCAGCATTGATCGATGCTCGGGATTTTTCGCAAGATTGTTCCACTCGAACGGATCGGCAGCGATGTGATAGAGTTCTTCGTCGCCACCAGCATAATGAATGTATCGCCAGTCTTTGGCGCTAAGCCCATAGCTATCGGGCTCGCCAAGATGGGTTAGGGAGACATGGTCCCAGCTAGAGCCCGGGCTGCGGAGCAAGGGGACCAGACTTGGACCGCTGTTATCGACCTTCTTCGGAATTCCAGCGAGTTCGGTGAGGGTGGGAAAGAGGCTGAGGAGATTGACCGGCTGTTCGCAGATTACTCCTTCAGGGGTGCCGTCAGGCAACCCAGGCGCCGCGTTAGGAGGAATGCGAATCATCAGTGGGACACGAGTTACGGCGCGCCAGGCGGTGAACTTTTGCCAGTGCTGCTTTTCGCCAAGATGCCAGCCATGATCGCTCCAGAGAACCACGATGGTGTTGTGCTTGTTAGGGCCGCTTTCGAGCGCATTCAGCACGCGCCCGAGCATGGCATCAGCAAAATGGATCGACGCCAGATATCCCTGGATTCCCTGCTTCCACTGATCGTGCTCCTGAATATGGGCAAAGTAACGATTCGGCCCCCGGCGTTTTCCGGCAGGTGGGAGATCGTCAAGATCGTCTTCCTTGTATCCGGGCGGCAATTGAATCTGGTCGAGGGGAAACGGCTCGAAATACTTCGCGGGAACGAACCACGGCTCATGTGGCCGATAGATCCCGCAGGCAAGAAAGAAGGGTTGGTCATGTTCCATTGCCAACTGCTTGCCAACCCACTTGGCAACGAGCCAGTCGCCGCCGAATTCCTCGTCCGTCGCATCCAACGCAGCCCAGTCCGTTTCGACATATTGCCAGGGACCACCACGAGGGAGATTCACCGGTCGTTTGTCAGGATAAAGGGTTCTGGGGAAGGGATTCTCGCTCTCTTTTTCCGGGAAATATTCGTCCCACGAGCGGGCATCGATGAAATAGTGCAGAATTTTTCCCGACCCGCTTGCCCGGTAACCATGGTTTCGAAAGTGTTGAGGCAGCAGTTCAGCGTCCGGCAACACTTCGCGCATATTCTGTCCATTCTCATAAAGGCCGGATACGTGAGGAGACAGCCCGGTCATGATAGCGGTGCGCGACGGATTGCAGGCGGCACCCGGGCAATGAGCGTTCGTAAAGAGAACCCCGCTGGCAGCGAGCCGATCCAGGTTAGGAGTGATGGTCTTGGGATGACCGCCCATGCACCCAATCCAATCGTTCAAATCGTCCATCGAGATGAAAAGCACGTTAGGCGGAAGATCTTGGGCTGTCGCATGACTCGGCGACAGGGCGCTGCCAAGAGCCAGGAGCAGGAAGGAGACGGCGAAGCGGGTTTTCATCATCAAACACCCGATGATAGAGCGAATTCCCTTTTCTTGTCTTGATTTGAATCGACGATTTTGGATGAGTTTGCGCACAATGCCGCCAGCCGATTGGATTCAGGAGAAGGGCATCCTCGCGCTCAACGCCTCGGTGTTGGAAACGCTCTTTGATGAAGCGCCCGATGTTGCCTTTTTCGTGAAAGACCGGGAAGGGCGTTATCTTGTTGCGAATCAATCGCTGGCAGAACGCCATGGTATTGCCGATCGCAAGGATCTTCTGGGAAAGAGGCCCTCTGACCTTTGCTCCGGTCCATTCGGCGAAGTACCGACCGAACAAGACGCACGGGTTTTGAAAACGGGAAAGCCCATCACCAATCACCTGGAGATGCAATGGCTACGCCCTCATCGCCCCTGCTGGTGCCTCACGACCAAGCTTCCCTTGCATGGAACCAGCGGTAAAATCGAAGGGCTTGTCGGATTCTCCCGCGATCTGCGGGAACGCTTTGCGCTCGAAAGCATTCCCCCTTCCGTTGCCACGGTGCTTGGGGACTTCGAGAAGCAGCCCGGCGAAGCGGTTTCCGCGTCGGACCTGGCCGAACGCGCCGAACTGACCACGGCCCAGTTTTCGCGTCTCATGAAACGGGTCTTCAACGTCACCCCAACCCAGCACATCACGAAGATGAGGATTCAGTTGGCCGTTCAGCTCCTTGCCGAGACCGACCGAACGGTTGCGGAGATTGCCTTGGATTCCGGATACTGTGATCACAGTGCGTTCACTCGAGCATTTCGCGCGACCATGGGCCTGACTCCAAGTCAATACCGGGAGGCCAGGCCGAAAAACACGAGCTAAAGATTTCACGCTTCTCCCGCAAATTCTTCGCAAACCCTGATCAAAACCCGCTATGGGAGGGTGATGACCCCGCTGCTCCGCCGTCAAATCGCAATCATGGCCCTTTGCGCCTGCGTTTCGAATGCCTCAGCGCGAGCATCTGATTTCCTGACCAACGCCGACGTCTTTCTCGATGCGCACTGCTATGACTGCCACGACGACGTCACCGCAAAAGGCGGTCTCAATCTCATCGACCTCGACTTTGAGGCGGATGACCCGGTCAATCTTGCGATTTGGGCAAAGGTTCACGACCGGGCCAAGTCCGGTGAGATGCCTCCACCGAAAAAACCCCGCCCGGATCAATCAGAATTGGCTGCGTTCACTGTGCAGACGGCGTCCACGTTGACGGAAGCGTGGGAGGCGAGATATGTGACCAGAGGACGGACTGGCGGTCGTCGCCTCAATCCGCTGGAATACGAACACACCTTGCGCGATCTCCTCCAGGCGCCCTGGCTCGAGCTGAAGGAAATGCTGCCACCTGATCCTGAAGCGCACGGTTTCGACAACATCGCCGACGCGCAGGAAATTTCCTATGTGCAACTGGCCCGCTATCTGGAGGCGGCTGAAGTTGCGATTGATGGGGCGATGCGACTTCGCCCCGCGCCGGAACCCACGCTCGTGCGAACCTGGTTCAGCGAGGAAGGTCGTTACCTCGGCAAAGGCGAGTTCGAGGGGATGGGAACTGGTCGCAATCGGCCGGTCGGTGAATGGCTGGTGATCCTCCGTCAACCCAACAGCGCCCAGGCTCCCTTTCGAATTCGCAACACCTCGCAAAAGATTCCGGGATGGTATCGATTTCGGGTCCGGTGTCGCGCCGTGCTTTACGACCACGGCGAACTCAAGA
>JBCDHN010000433.1:0-3900 GCA_038749915.1 Verrucomicrobiota bacterium
CACATCGGCCAGATTCTGCGACTCTCCAATGTCCTCTGCCAGATTGTACAGCTCGACACTCCCATCATCGAAATAATGGATCAGCTTGTGGTCTCGCGCTCTCACGCTGCTGCTTGGCCGCGAATGATGATAATGCGGATAATGCCAAAAAATGGTCTCGCGGGACAGTCGGCTACCGGGCCGGCGCAAGAGCGGCAACAGGCTGTGACCGTCCAACACCTGATCCGGACCAATTGACTCTGCGGCCTCGATCAGCGTCGGGTAAAAATCGATACTCATGGTCGGCTCGTGACAGACGGTTCCCGCTTTGGAATTCCTGGGCCACCGTATCAGCGTGGGAATCCGAACACCGCCTTCGTAGGGTGAACCCTTTTCATCCCGCAAGGGAAGATTCGTGGTCACAACATGGCCCTGACCATCATATCGAGACTTCAGTGCGCCATTATCGCTCGTAAAAATGACGATCGTATTGCCCGCAAGTTCCAGATCGTCGAGCTTGTCGAGTATCTTCCCGAAACTCTGGTCAATGTGCTCAACCATTGCCGCATAAACGGGATGGGTTGGATCACTGGGATCCGTCTTTACCTTAGCCTCATACTTCGCAATCAACTCACGCTTTGCCTGAAGCGGAATGTGCACACCGTAGTGAGCAACCGTCACGAAAAATTCTTTGTTCTGGTGGGCCTCGACATAGTCGCAGGTCAAATCCGACAAATAATCAGCAAGGTAAGTTCCTGGTTGGGTTCCTGAATCCAAACTGGGAAGGGTATCTTCGACTCCATGGGTCCAGGCGCGGAACCCCGGAGCAAAATGACTACCACCGGTTCGAACAACGGTCTGATAGCCCTGATTCTCAGGTTGATGCTCGGGCTTGTTTCCAAGATGCCATTTCCCAAAATATCCCGTGTGATAGCCAGCCTGACTCATCGTTTCCCCCATCGTCGTTATCTCACCCGGCATGGACATCGCATTCGGAGGCTCCGTTATCTTCTCAAATGGCCGATAGTGGCCCGGAATATGAGCTGTCAGTTGAAATCTGGTGGGGTATTGGCCCGATTGAATGGCGGCGCGGGTGGGCGAGCAAACCGCCCCATTCGCATAAAAGCTGGTAAATCGAACCGCCGATTGAGCGAATTCATCAATTCTTGGCGTCTCAATCCATGTCTCCCCGTAACATCCTAGATCGTGCCAGCCCAAGTCATCGACAAGAAACAACACGACATTAGGTCGAGCCTTGAGCGTAAGAGGTATTGTCGAGACAATGCCGATCAGAAAAATAGTGGCAAAAAGCGACGCACTCTTTAGAATTGTTTTCATATTTTGGAAAAATTCGGATTTTTCTAGATTTACCAGAATATTTATTTCCCCTCCCGATGACGGACCAGACTGGTCTTTGATTCGCGAATTCGACAAATTACCTTACTCAACTGAACCGTTCGTGAAACGCCAAAATCGAAAATCGATTGCCGCTGCGCCCAAGGCCCGAAAGAACTCCAAGGCGTTTCATCAACGACTTTCGCTTTTGTTACTGATCACTCTTCTTCCGAGCTGCTCCGTGCTCAGCAGCAGCGGAAAGCCACGTGGACCGCATCCCATGGCGGATCTCATTAAATCCCTGCCGGATTCTCTCGAAGTGACTCCCGTAATTGACTTCACAGCTTCGGAGACGCCTCAATCTAAAGACGCCTTCCTGGGTTCTTCGGCTGAACCCCGGTTGGATCGCGTCGCGTCAGGCGTAACCGCTTCCTCATCATCCAGTTTTCCAACGCCTCTCGCTCCCCTCCCCGAGGATGTGGAGGCACCGCTGATTCCCCAGCCACTCATTCCCACCACCGACTTGGAAATCCCTGAAGGCTTCCTCAACCTGACGAAGCCCGCCCACCCTGATGACTTTGATGCGGATTTGGCCATGGCCGGTGAAAAGGCTGCGCAGATTTACTGCGCCACTTGCCACATGATGCCGGGCCCGGAGCTGCTCGACCGCGATACCTGGCTGAGCAGCGTGCTTCCAACCATGGCTCCCGGCGGAAGCCGCTACACCCCAATGGCAAACACCGGGACGCTCTCTCTTGAGACGATCAACGATCCGCTAAAATCGGCAAAAATCCTTGCTCCGGCAATCAACGATCAAACCTGGCAGAGTATTGTCGCCTTCTATGGTCGAAACTCCCCTGAAGCGCTCGAACCATCCACGCCCGCCCGGCCAATTGATTTCGAGCTTCCCGGGTTTCGGGTGGAGTTTCCCGATTTGTTTGTTCAGCGCCCGGCTACCAATACGATTCGGATTCATCCGGATCGTGGTCACATTCTGGTGGGAGCCACGGATCCAAACATGTTTCTGGTCTTTGATCACAACCTGCGTTTGATTCAGGAAGCTCGCGTAAGCAGCCCACCGACCTGGTTTGAACCCCTAACGACGAATCAAGGACAAAGCAAAATGTCCGTCACCCTTTCCGGGCACATGGATCCCAATGATTTCCAGTCCGGAAGCCTCGTTTTTGTTGACGAGCAACAGGGGATTCCATCCTACGACCGTCCCATTATGCCGATCACTCGCTTACGTCGTCCCGTTAGCACACGGTTCGGAGACCTTAATGGTGATGGCAGGGCTGATCCGGTGATTAGCCAGTTCGGAGACACGATCGGTCAACTGGCATGGTATGAAAGCCAGCGTAACGGCAGCTTCCGAGAGAGGATCCTCATCCCACGACCTGGATCCCTGCGCTCTCAAATCCTGGACTATGACGACGATGGCGATCTGGATGTTGTCACGTTGATGGCCCAGGCCCGGGAAGGCGTTTATCTTCTGCGCAATCAAGGGAACGGAAATTTTGAAACCCAGATTCTCATCCAGGTTCCACCGGTCTACGGATCCAGTTCGTTTGAAATGGTCGATGTCAATCAGGACGGAAAAATGGACATTATCCAAACCTGCGGCGACAACGCAGATTTCTCTCAAGTCTTCAAACCCTATCACGGGGTCTATGTCTGGGAGAACCAGGGAGGTGACCAGTTTGAGATCGTTTATTTCTATCCAGTCAACGGAGCGTTCAACGCCCATGCCCGAGACTATGATCTCGATGGCGATATCGACATCGCCTGCTTGGCTTACTTTCCTGATTACCAAACGCGAAGGGAGGAATCCTTTGTCTACCTTCAAAACGAGGGAGGTGAGTTTCTGGATTTCCATCCCTTCACTGTCGAGCAGGCTTTTCGTGGGCGCTGGCTTCCCATGGACGTCGGTGATATAGATGCCGATGGAGATGTCGACATCGTCTTGGGCAACTTTCTCCGCGCGTTGATGGGCCCTGGCACCATTCCAGAAGATCTGCGCAGAGGTTGGGAAGAGCCCGGCCCTCACTTCATGTTGCTTCGAAACCAGGCGCGGTAGGCCTGATCGTCGGGCTTCGCTGTATAATTATTTACAGAAACCAAGGAGCCTAGGCGTAGAACGCCCACGACTTACGGGCGTTTTTAAAGGTTGGCATGAGTATTGCTCTGAGTGCCCTGGAGACGTTTCCGCAATCATACGGCAACCCTCTCACGGTAACACTAAACCGCAATCAACTAACTATCTAACCTATGAAATTGCTCTTATCCGTGAATCGCTTGGTCAAACGTCTCGCGCTTCCTATCATCGCTGCCGTCGGTCTTGGCAGTGCTACTGCCGAACCGCTCACCATCGCCTACAGTGACTGGCCGGGCTGGACTCCTTGGGAAATTGCCATCAAGAAAGGCTGGTTCGAAGAAGCTGGCGTCGATGTTGAGTTCAAGTGGATGGACTACGTCGGTTCCCTCGATGCCTTTGCCGCTGGAAATCTTGACGCCTGTCATATGACCAACGGTGATGCTCTCGTTATCGGCACTGACCAACCTTCCGTCTGTATTCTTATCAACGAC
>JBCDHN010000434.1:0-3900 GCA_038749915.1 Verrucomicrobiota bacterium
AGAACCGCTGACTGGTCCGTGTCCGTCACGGCCCCAACCCGCGAGAAAGCCATTCAGGAATTCAAGGAAGACCTCGCCATTGTTCGGGAGGTGATGGCGTCATGACTCAGAAAGAGCAACAACAACTCGATCAGATAAGGGAACTCATGGAGTCCCTTGTTGAATGGAAATCGGATGTCGACTCTCGTATCAAAAAGGTTGAGTCGGCACCTGTAAATCTGGAGGAGGAGATTCTTCGAGAAACGCAAAAGGCGATCAGTGCTGCCATTGCCGAATCTCTGAAGGGTTACGGCAGTCCACTTCTCAAGTTAGTAACGGAAGTGGTCAATAGTCGCTCCGAAACACTGAGATCCATCATCACCACTGCGTTTGATGGCGTGATTTCGACTGATGAATTCAAGCAATCGATCGTCTCGGCGTTCTCGCACAAGGTCGGACGAACCATCATCTCAAATAACCAGGGCCTTTTCGACAAGGTCAGCAATGAACTGAAAGGCGACGCCGTATTCAAATCCAAGATGGCTCTCGCCGTCGCTCGGGTGGTTGAAGAATGCCTTCAGGGAAAGGAGGACGCATCATCATGAGTGCCACCACTGAAGAACTCGGGCTTCGCGAAATCCTCGCTGGATTGATTGCCCAGACCGAGAAATACGCCCCGCCCAGCGAGGATAAAACGCGCCTCATCACCGAGGGTGAAGCCCTGCTCGACTACATCGCCGACCAGGAAGACCACGTCGGTCGCCAGATGTCTGAGGACGACATCATTCGCATGACTTTTATCCCACACACTCACTAACTAAATAAACTATGCAAGAATATCACAATCTACTGAAGCATGTAATGAAGCATGGCGTTCGTCGCCCAGATCGCACCGGCACCGGAACCATCTCAGTGTTTGGGGCTCAGGCTCGTTTCAACCTCGAAGAAAGGTTTCCTTGCCTTACCACCAAGAAACTACATCTGCGTTCGATCATTCATGAACTCCTCTGGTTCCTAAAAGGCGAAACGGACATTAGTTTCTTGGTCGAAAACAAAGTCACGATATGGAATGAGTGGGCCGATGAAGACGGGGAGCTTGGACCGGTTTATGGCAAGCAGTGGCGTCGTTGGGATGCTCCCGGTTATGAGACTGACTCAGTGGACCAAATTGCTGAGGTAATCGAGAGCATCAAGAACAACCCTGACAGCCGACGACACATTGTAAGCGCGTGGAATGTTGCAGATTTAGGAGTGATGGCGCTCCCCCCCTGCCATCTACTTTTTCAGTTCTATGTAAATGGCGACAAGTTGAGTTGCCATCAATACCAGCGAAGTGCGGATCTTTTTCTGGGGGTCCCTTTCAACATCGCCAGCTATGCACTGCTCACAATGATGATCGCTCAGGTTTGTGATCTGAAACCCGGTGAGTTGATCATCAGTTTTGGTGATCTCCACATCTATCGGAATCATGTGGATCAGGTCAGAGAGCAACTCTCGCGGGAGCCACGAGAACTACCAACGATGTGGATCAATCCCGATGTGAGAGGGATTGATGATTTCAAGTTCGAGGACTTCGAACTGCGCAACTACACCCCTCACCCCGCGATCAAAGCTCCGATCTCAATCTGAGACCCATCATCACCATGTCATCATCATTATCCCCAAAACCTGAACAAGACGAATTACCCCTCCTTTCCGCGAAGGGATCGACGCGGGAGTCAGGCGCTGTTCTCGAAGAACCGAAGAAAAAGCCCACTGGAACGGCGAAACCGCCTTCCAACACCACAGGCAATGGTTCCGAACCCGCGAGCAGCGCTCCTCCCGCGTCCACTTCCTCCAAGCCTGAAGCGCCCCCCGTCGTGCAGACCGCTCTTGAGCGCGTCGTGCCGGGAGTGGACTTTGAGAACCTCCCGCTGCGCAAACTGCTGGAGCAGGATGAGGTTAACACCAAGTTGTGCCAATCTGTTCCGGCAGATGTTGGCGATTCCGAGCGCTTTACTCAAATGCTGTTGGTCCATGCGGCCACAGCCGTGAGTCGCAGCGCGAAACTGCAACAAGCAGTGACATCTCCGGTTGGCAAAGCCAGTTTCATCCGATGCTTGTCGGAGTGCGCGGAGTTAGGGTTGTATCCCAGCAAACGCCATGCCCATCTCGTGCCATACGAGATTTTCGAGAACCGCCGGCCGACCGGCAAATTCGAGGTCAACCTCATCGTCGACTACAAGGGATGGGTCCAGGTGCTCTACCAACGCGCCCACTGCGAAGCCGTCTTTGGCGGGGTCGTTTACGAGGGGGATGAGTTTACCTATGAACTCGCCCCAGTTCCGAAGGTCACGCATCGCCCCAGTCTGAAGAAGAAAGGGGAACGTGCGCCCACTCATATTTGGTCCTGCGTCATTCTCCCAGGGGGATTCCAGCACTATCACGTCATGGATATTGAGGACGTGGAACTCCGTCGCATGAAGTCCAAGTCTTTCTACAAGGGCCAATTCAGCGGCCCGAATGCGGAGTTTCCCGATGAGATGCGCAAGCGCACCTGTCTACGGACTCACACCAAGTTCCTTCCAGAACTGACCGGGGTTGGTCGGTTGGTCGACATCGAAAACACCAACGATCCCATCCTCGAAAACCCAACTGCGCGAGCAAACCCGCAACTGGTTTTACCGGACAAAACTGCGGATGACTCCAACAACGAACCAGAGGAGGGCGCCAAGTGAGAAGCCATGTCATCCTTGAGTCAGGCGACAAACCACGCACTGAGGTCGCCGCGAACCTCCCGTTCGACATCTATCAGATCCATCCCGGCATTAGCCCTTCGGATATCAAACTGTTCAACCCGGACGCCAAACTCATCGGCAATCGCCGCGGTGCACCGCAACGCTTCTTGCGGGAAATGCAGCTGCGCACCCAACGCTGGGAACGCTACCTAGAAACCGGCGAAACCACCTATGAGCTACCGCGCGGCTACTTCGCCCCTGCCAACAACGACAGTCGCGAATTTGGAGCGCTCTACCATTGCCTCGTTCTCACCCCGCAGGACTTCGAGCGCGACTTCGCGGTTTGCGATGAGGAGATCCAACAGGAAATTCTCGAAGTCGCCCAAGCACGCCAGGGAGACGGCAAGATCCCGACCGAGTTCAAGAAAGGTCTCGGCGTCTACCAGACTTGGAAGAAAGAGCAGATCGCCGAAGGGCGCGTTCCCGAAGAAGAATTGACCCCGGAGATCGAAGCCGAGCTCCTCGCCAAAGCCCAGGAAGCAGCCCGCAAAAAACTCACCGGCGCGTTCACCACCAAACTGACGGAGTTCGCCGATTGGGCTGGCAAGCAACGGCGGAACGGCAAGCAAGTCGTGTTTCCCGACGATGTCGCCCTTGTCAATGACATGGTCGAAGCGCTGCACCGGAATCCCGAGGTGCGCGATTACCTCGCCGAAATCCAAGAGTCGTCCGTCATCCATCACGAAGCGACCCTCTTTGTCGCCCTTCGTCTCACCGATGCGCCTGACGCTCCCGTGATGCAGATCAAGGGACGCCCTGACGAACTCCCCATGTCCGGGCCGATCGTAGCGGACCCCAAAACCACCATCTGCGCCCATGCCGATTCCTTCGCCCGGACTGTGGAAGGCTTCGGTTACGATCTCCAGTTCGGCGGCTACAAGTATCAACTCGACTTCCTCCATCGCGCCGGAATCCTCCCCGACCTCAAGACAGAGTTCACCTTCCTTGTGCAGGAAAAGAGTTGGCCCTTCATCAGCGCGGTTCATCACCTGCCGGAAAACTGGCTCAACTACAGCGCCGATCTGTTCGAAACGCAGCTGCTTGCAATTCAAGACGCCATCACCCGGGACCGCTGGAACGACCCGCATTTCCCGCAAAACGCCAGCTACGCCAAAGGCTCGCTCCAACCCGGCAAGTTCCTCGC
>JBCDHN010000435.1:0-3897 GCA_038749915.1 Verrucomicrobiota bacterium
CCGGTTTCGATTGGAATTCTGACGAAGCGAGGCGGCGCAGTATTTACCGCGTTGTCTGGCGCGGCATTCCGGATCCGTTTATGGAGGCTCTGGATTTTCCGGATCTGGCGCTGTTGACTCCAAAACGGGGGTTCTCCGTTTCTGCGCTGCAATCGCTTTCACTCTATAACAACGATTTTGTTCTTCACGCCTCTGATTGGTTGGCGGACAGGCTAGAGCGGGAATGTGCGAAGTCAGAGCAGGTGGGACAGGCTGTTTGGTTGTGTTGGCAGCGTGAGGCTCTAACTTCGGAACTGGCTATGTTTCAGGCTTACTCGGAGTCTCACGGTTTGGCTGCTTTGTGTCGCGTGCTTCTCAACAGCAATGAACTTCTCTTTGTCGACTAAGATGGATCCATCGCCACCAATCGCCGATCGTCGTGAGTTTCTCTGGAAGAGTGGGGGAGGGCTTGGCAGTGTTGCCATGACGCAAATGCTCGCCAGAGAGACGCTTGGCTCAAACGGAGGTATCTTGAGTGGCGGGCTTCATCATCCTCCGAAAGCGCAACGTGTCATTCAACTTTTCATGACCGGTGGCGCCAGCCCGATGGACACGTTCGACTACAAGCCCGAGTTGGAAAAGGTGCACGGCCAAAAACTGGGCCCGAAGCAGAAACCGGAAGGGGCCACGGTCATGCCCGGAGCGATCATGAAGAGCCCGTTCGAGTTCAAGCAGTATGGCGAGAGTGGCAAGTGGGTCAGCAGCGTGTTTCCTCACCAGGCGAAATGGGTCGATGAAATGGCCTTTCTCATGGCGATGACCTCGAAGACGAATGTACACGGCCCGGGAACTTACATGATGAACTCCGGTTTTTTGCTGCCCGGATTTCCCAGCATGGGCGCTTGGATTTCTTATGGTCTCGGGAATTTGACGGACGATCTCCCCACCTTTGTGGTTTTGCCAGATGCTCGGGGGTTGCCCTACAACCAGCGTGGCCCTTTTTCGTCTGGGTTTCTTCCTGCAATCCATCAGGGCACGGTGATCGATGCGGGTTCAGCCAATCCAGTGCCAGACTTGTTTGCGGGCGACCGATTCTCGTATGCCTCTCAGGCGGCCGACCGAGATGGGTTGAACCTCTTGGATCAGGTGAATCGATCGCACGCTGAAGCGAGGCAGGATGATTCGCGCCTCGACGCTCGTATTCGTTCCTATGAGTTGGCGGCCAGGATGCAGCTGTCCGCGCCGGAAGCTTTCGACTTGTCGAAAGAAAGTAAGGTGACTCGGAATGCTTATGGGCTCGATCAAACCGTCACCGAAGATTTTGGTCGTCGCTGTTTGCTTGCTCGGCGTCTGGTTGAGCGGGGGAACCGTTTTGTTCAGGTTTGGAGCGGCCCGCAGGGGAATCGAAACAACTGGGATAACCATGGCAGCATTCCCAAAGACCTCCCTCCCATGGCTGCGAGTGTCGATCAGCCGATCGCTGCTCTGCTGGGTGATCTGAAGGCTCGCGGAATGCTGGAAGATACGCTGCTGATATGGACGACCGAATTTGGACGAACTCCATTTGCGCAGGGTGGAGATGGGCGAGATCACAATGGGGGCACGTTCGTGACCTGGCTGGCTGGCGCCGGAATCAAGCCGGGTGTGGCTTACGGGAAAAGCGATGATTGGGGGTGGCAAGCGGAAGAGGGAAAGACGTATTGCTACGATTTTCATGCCACAGTATTACACTTGTTAGGGATTGATCATACTCGCCTAACCGTACTCCAGAACGGAATCGATCGCCGCTTGACCGACGTTCACGGGCACGTGGTGCACGACATCCTTGCTTAGCGCCGACTTTTGGCAAAATAGGGCCGATTTATGCCTATTTTTTGGGGCGAAGTAAAGACTGCCCGGTAGTTTGGTGTTAGAGTAAGCGCAGTTCCATGCCTAACACTTGGAAGGAGAAAACCGAAACGGTTCGTCGAAGAGACGTTGGCAAAAGCATCGTCTATTTGGAGCGTTACTTCTTCGAAGAGAAATGGCGTTATTACATCGATGCGAGTGGTCCCGACTACCGGGTTTGGAAGCGAACCAAAGGTAGTGAGGGGCGTGCGGTGGAGATTTACCAGCGTTATGTGTTTTGGGTATGGTTGATCGAGGCCTTTGGCCATTGGTATCCGGCTACCAGATTTCTGACGTGGGTTATGCACAAGACGATCTAATTGGTGGAAGACTGTGAAAGGATTTGCTCATTCGTTTTTGGGGCGCCTAACGGTTTTGAATGGAGGCACGAGGTTGGAAATGGAAGTGAGGACTTGCTGCGCTTTGCACTGGTAACGAGCCCGGGCTTGTGAATAAATGCTTGTGTGATAAACCCCCAAAATTCGAGCCTTGGCGCTTACCGCCTGGTCTTGGTTCTCGTCCTTGCTGCTGCCTCGACTATCGCAGTTCTCCGCGCCCAATCTGTACCCGCCGGAACTGGTCAGCTTGAAAATGCTCCGGTTCCGATCCCCGGAGGAATCGACAACGAAGGCCGGAAGTATACTTACCTCGGTCAACTTGCCACGAATCAGAAGATCATCCTGACGGCGAGCAATGGGTTCTTCACGAACAAGACCTGCATCGCGAAAGGGGAGTCTTTGCTACCAAAGATCGGAGATGAAGAGCTCATTGTACCAAACTTTGAGTATCTGGATTGGAAATTGGCAGAGGGATCGTTGCGCTGGCACATCTTGGTCAAGAATCCCGGCTCGGTTCGTTTTCAGGCTCATTTGGGGACGGATGATGGAGAAGCCGGGGTCGAGGTGAGCTTTGCCGGTCAGACGAAGAAAGTCACAACGTCCAAGGCTGGTATCGACAAACCTCAGCCCTGGGATTTGGACTTCGAGGTAAAGCAACCTGGAGAATACGAGCTGACGCTTCGCGCGACGAAGCTTGGCAGTGGGAATGCGGTGGGCCGACTTCACCGGATTGACGCTTTTGGCTCGGCGATCGAAGAGGCGCACCTGCTTCGGGTTCGATGGCGGCCCGCCGCGGCTCACGGCGGGTATGATACGGCGAAGGTCAATGGCGCAAAGTTGTTGGTGTTCACAACTCGGAGCATGGCGCCAGTATCGAGTTATTCTCCGATCACGACTCCCTTCGGCTACTACGGCACCTCGTTTGGAAGCGATGGTCGAAGTGTCGGAAACTTCAACTTCTCGATGTGGGGGAAGGAAGGCGCGGCTTCGGATTTGAAAACCATGCCCCATCTTCTTGGAGTGGGCTCACCCGAAGGAGAATTCAGTGGGTTTGGTCATGAAGGATCTGGCGTGAAGCCGCGGGGATGGGAGCCCATGCCGGATAAGCCGGAATTGGTGGTTCAAGCGTTGCGGCTGGTGAATGACGGCAACTACGACACCTATTATGGCTACTACTTTGATCACCCAACCACGGCATGGAAGTTCTACGGGGCGGGAAGGAAATGGCATGGAGGGAAGCCGGTTCAGCATCTCAAACTTGGTTCGTTCTGTGAGGTGCCTGGCCCACCGCAAAGTCAGCGCAGCGGCGATATTTATCGTGAGGTTCGGCGCCAGGGATGGGCTTGGGATGACGGCGATTGGGTCGCTCTCGAAACCTACAATCCGGGAGGCAGCGGAAGCTCTGGAGATCAGCCCGTGAACAAGAGCTGGTACACCAGCAAGAAAGGCGAATACGCGATGGGCTGCGGTGGAATACGTCTTTATACCCACGAAGCTTCGCTGGTGGAACCGGGAGGAGGTAACCAATTGCCGGATTTCCTCACCAATCCCAGCATCGATAGCATTTTCGTGCTTCCGGTTCAGTATGGCAAGATTCAGGCCACCGAAGTCGCTTCGGATCGAGCCATGATCGAGGTTGATGTTGCATCGGCCGAGGAGCTTGGTGATGGCACGCTCTATTTTGGGACGAAGG
>JBCDHN010000436.1:0-3897 GCA_038749915.1 Verrucomicrobiota bacterium
CTGGGCGGTGATTTGCCGAGGAGGTTCCAGATTTCATCATGTTCCTGAGGATCCATTCTTCTGGTTAAACACAGCTACTACGGAAGAGTTGCAAAAAAACTCAGAGTTGCGTCATTTCGAGGAATCCCTCGAGCTGCCGAATCCTCGTGGGGTGACGCATTTTGCGCAATGCCTTGGCTTCGATCTGCCGAATTCGCTCGCGCGTCACCTCAAACTGTTTGCCGACCTCTTCAAGAGTTCGGCTGTATCCATCAACCAAGCCAAATCGCTGCTCGAGAACCTGGCGCTCCCGCTCCGTTAGCGTGTCGAGAACTTCCCGGATCTTGTCCTTCAGAATGCTGAAAGCCGTAATGTCGCTCGGATCGTCCGCGCTCTTATCCTCAATAAAATCTCCGAAACTGGTTTCCTCACCATCGCCGACCGGAGCCTGAAGGCTGATTGGCTGCTGCGCCATCTTCAGAACGGCCCTGACCCGCTCAACCGGCAGATGAATTTCATCGGCGATCTCCTCAGCCGTTGGCTCACGGCCATACTCCTGAACCAGTTGCTTTTGCACCCGCATCAACTTGTTGATCGTCTCGATCATGTGAACCGGGATCCGAATGGTCCGCGCCTGATCGGCAATGGATCGGGTGATGGCCTGGCGGATCCACCACGTCGCGTAGGTTGAAAACTTGTAACCGCGCTTGTACTCGAACTTCTCAACCGCCTTCATCAGACCCATGTTTCCTTCCTGAATCAGATCGAGAAAGGAAAGGCCGCGGTTGGTGTACTTTTTGGCGATGGAGATGACCAATCGAAGGTTGGCCTCAACCATCTCTTCTTTGGCTTGGCGCGATTCCTCGAGCCATTTGTTGGCTTCGGAGAGCGCTTTGCAAAAGGCTTCAGGCTTCAGCCAGGTCGTTACCGCAAAATCTTCGACGTTAACGTCGCCATTGGCCTGCTCCTCATACTGATCAGCGAGCGAGACAAACTCTTCTGTGACCTTCTGTTTGAAGTGAAACTTTCCGTAGGTGCGATGCAGACTGGTATTGGCCTTCTTTAAATCCGCCTCCAACGCAGTCTTCTTTGCTCCCTTCGCCTTTTCCACGGCAATGCGCAGTTCGCCGATCTGCGCGCTCAAATCAGTGATCTGCTCGCAGAGCTTGGGAATCGCCCGAAGGTACTTTTCCCGGTTCTCCACTTTCTTATCCACGATCACCCGGTCAAACCGCTCCTCACCTTCAATAAGGCGTGCCGCCAAGCTGAGGTAAGCATCCGGGGTGAACCCGAATTGATGAATGATCCGCTGAACGCAAGTCTCGGCCTTCTCAATTCGCTTTGAAATCAGAACTTCTTCATCGCGGGTCAGCAATGGAACCTGCCCCATCTGCTTCAGATACATCCGGACCGGATCGTCAAGCACATCCAGTTTGGGATCGGCTTTGGTCGGAGTATCATCAAGTTCGTCAGGCTTTCCGGTGGTCTTGTTGAGTTGATCCACTTCCGAAGCATCGATGATCGAAAATTCCATGCTGCGAAGTCGCTCCAGAATTTCCTCGATTGCTTCCGGCGAAACGACCGTGTCCGGGAGAGCCTCGTTGAGGTCGTCGTAGGTGAGGTAATCCTGTTCCTTCGCAAGCTTGATGAGGTCCCGCAAGCGCTCCCGAATCTCCGGCGAATCGATGTCCGAAGCAGGTGATGCCACCGGTGAAGGATCAGACTTTTTGCGGCGTGCCTGGGGGGCGGATTTCGCCTGCGCATTCGCAGCTTGCGAGACGTTGTCTGAGGAGGTGTGTGGGGGAGCCTTTTGCGCCATGACAGCCAGTTCGACCAAAAACGTAGGCTGCGGATTCGACTTAATCCGAAGCGAGAGAATATCTTTCGGCCAACGAAAGGGGTCAAGCTTTTCTTTTGCGAGGAAGATCTCTAGTGAGTCGCATAATCGTAACCCAGTTTTGTCATGATGATTATCTCACCCAATCACAATCCCGAAGCGGCTGAGATGGCTCATCCCGGCTCGTTCTGGATGGCGATCTTCAGCCTTTCCCTCATCCTCATCATGTTGGTTGCCGTTGGGGCGTTTATTCTGCGTTTGCGTCATCGTGCTCGCAATCCTTTGCCGGAGCCGACCAGCCTGGAAGAGATTCTCGATGGTGAGGAACAGGATTCCTCAAGGCCTTCGTCATGGGAGCAAAAGGAGGACTGGTGGAAGGGGGATTAGGCGCTTTTTTGGGTTGCTCGATTTACTGAAATCGTGGAATCTACGGCCCGATGTCTGGAATTCTGGCAAAAATTGGGCGCAGCAGCATCGTAAGAGCACAAGGCGAGTTTTATCTCAGCACCATGATGCTGGTTGGTATCAGCCGTGCCTTGAACCCCAAGACGTGGGTGTTCCCGGTCCGGGATCGACTGGCGCGTCAGATTCTTTTTGCCGGGGTTGAGGCTGTTCCCTTCACGATGATGGTCGCCGCCGTCGTCGGATCGATGGTGTATGTTCAGTGTTTCGTCTGGCTGCAATACACCGACAAAATTGAGTTCCTTGGCCGAATGGTTGGGGCATTGCTTTTTCGAGAGGCAGCTCCTTTTCTCGCGACTTTCATCGTGATTGGAGCAAGTGCGTCTGCTGTCACGACCGAGCTGGCAACGATGAAGACGACCGGCCAGGTCGCACTGCTCGAAGCTCAGGGCATTGATGTGTTCAACTACCTCGCCGTTCCGAGAATGGTCGGGTTGGCGATCTGTGTGTTCGGGCTTAGCTGCGTTTTTTTGGCAATCGCCATCATCGCCAGCGGGCTTGGCTTTGTGTTTATCAACACGGAAGGGCAGGGGCCGATTCCATTTTTGCAAAGTGTCTTTGGATCCGTGTATCTCAGGGACTGGCTGGCTCTCGCGGTGAAGAGTATCCTCCCCGGTCTTTTTATGGGAGCGATCTGCTGCTATGAAGGCCTGCGGGTAAAAGGAGCCAGCACCGAAGTGCCACAAGCTGTCAGCCGAGCCATTTTGCGCTCGATCAGTGCTACCGTGATCATTTCCGGCGCGGTCATGGTGATTACCTATCTCTAACGACCATGGCAGCCGACAGCGTTCTCAAGTTTCAAGACGTCCGATTGAGCTACTTGTCCGGTAAAGAGACCGAGGGTTTCGATCTCGAATTGAAGCCCGGGGAGCTCGCCCTGTTCTGCTCGGACTCACAAAAGAAAACGCCGGAGATTGCTGAGCTGTCTATGGGGCTGCGTCGACCTTCCACGGGAACGATTGAGTTTCTTGGTGCCGATTGGGCTAGAATGGCTGCTCCCGAATTCCAGCGGTATCGCGGTCAGATCGGTCGGGTGTTCACCCCGCGAGGAGGATCGAACTGGATTCAGAATCTGGACATTGATGAGAACATCATGGTTGCTCAGTTTTTCAGACCGGATCAGACTACCTCAATGGTTCACAAACGTGCTCAGGAAATGGGCCAGCGCCTCGGGTTTGAGGATTTACCTCATTCAAGGCCCTCCAATGCGTCTGCTGAAGAGTTGACCAGAGCTCAGTGGGTTAGGGCATTCCTGCCTGATCCGCTGAAGTTGTTGATTCTTGAACGACCGGGCTTTCATATGACCGTTGAGCAGATGAGACCGCTGGTTCAGCAAATTCGGCGTGTGCGAGACGAAGGCACGCCGGTCTTGTGGATCGATTTTCAAAGAGACGTCTTTGATCGCCTGGAAATCGAAGCGACTTACCGATTTGATCCCTGTCCCGAAGCTCTAGATGGCGATTCTCAGTAGACTGAGCGCCTTTCCCCTCCGAACAAAAGATTCTAAGAAAAGCCATGGAGAAACCATTCCGATTTCGATACGTCAGTGAAATTGCCGGCGTTTTTGTCCTCTTGGCCGCGATTCTTTTGGTGGTGGGAATTGTGATCAGTGGTCAAGC
>JBCDHN010000437.1:0-3874 GCA_038749915.1 Verrucomicrobiota bacterium
CTGCTCTCATCTGCTCGAACAGGTTCAGGAAGTCTGCGATCGCGTCGGTATCATGTCGCAGGGCCGCATGGTTCGCGAGGGGCCTTTGGAAGAGCTTACCAAGGTCGAGGGCCAGGAAGAGCTGGTTCTGGAAGGGGCAAATCAAAAGCTCCTTGCTGAAATTCGTAGCCTGATCGACAAGGACAAAAAAGCCACGGTCGTGCGGAGCGGCAAACCCCGCACTTCCCTCGAACGCCTGTTTCTCGATGCGACCAACGCACAGGATGCTCCGGAACAGGACTCATCCGACCCTACCTAATTTGATCTCGTGACCTCCGAAAACTCAACCACTTCCGGCGACTCGCCGTCCTCCATTCTGCCGGCATTCGCGTTCTCGCCCTCCCGCGTCTGGGTGCTGGCTCAAAGCACCATCGTGCAGCTGGTGCGGATGAAAGTGTTCTACTTTCTGCTCGTCTTCGCGGCGCTAATTCTGGTGATTGTTGCCATCGGCCTGCTCTGGCGTCCCGTGGATCACCTTTTGCAGATCAAACGCTGGTCGTTCGGCGCGATGTATGTCTTTTCCATGGTCTATTCCATTTCGGCAACGTCCCTTCTTTTGCCCCGCGATGTGGAAGATCGCACGCTCTACACGATTCTTTCCAAGCCGGTCCCGCGATTCGAATACCTGGCGGGTCGGCTTCTCGGCGTCATCTCGGTGAACGCGATCGCGATGTTCGCAATGTTTGGGCTGATGTGCGTTCTGGTCATGTGGAAGATCCCGGCGGTGGAGGAGCAGATGATGAACGAACTGCGGGCCGCCGCCAATGGAGAAGCCATCAGTCTGGAAGATCAGGAGCGAACGCTGGCCGCAGCACGCCAACAAGGCGTTACCTTAAGTCTGTTCTGGGGATTCTGGGCGCTCATCCTCAAAGCCAGCGTCATCACCGTGGTGACGCTTTTCGTCTCGACCTTTGCCACGAGTTCCCTCTTCACCATCGTCTCGACCACCATGATCGTTTTCATCGGTCATTTCCATCAAATCGCCATGGACTACTGGTTTCAGGAAGGAATCGGCCTAGGCGGAATTATCGTCTCGAATCTGCTGCGACTCATGTTTCCGAATCTGGCGATGTTCGATGTCGTCGATGAAGTGATCACGGGGAGTACGCTGGCCACTGGTGCCGCCCTGCAGATGACGGGGCTCGGTTTCTTTTACCTCGCTCTATTCCTTGTGCTCAGCCAACTGATCTTCGTTGATAAAGAGCTCTAAATCAGCGTGATGCAGCTTCCCGAACCCATTCTCAAAATCGCACGTCGACTGCCACCCAAGTTCACGCTTGTCACCACCGTCATCATTCTGGCGGGCTTCGCCAGGGTTCCGTATGAGAACGTTCTCCTCAAGAACCTTCGGTCGGACGGCTTCCTTCCCCAGCATCAGGCTTCGAGCGCGACTGAACAAATCGGCGTGCAGGGATTCATCGGCATTCTCGGCGGCTTGCGATACATGGTCGCCACGTTTTTCACCCTGAAAGCCAACGAACTTTGGGAAACGCAGGATTGGGATGACCTGGAAGAAAAGTACCGGCTCGTCACTCTGCTCCAACCGCGGGATGCGGAGAGTTGGTCCACGGGAGCCTGGCATCTTTACGCCAATGCCAGCGCCTGGTATCGACTTGACGACCGAACTCTGCCCGAGCCGCTTCGTGAGCCCCGGGCGAAAGAGTATGAACGCCGTGGCGAGGCGATTTTGCGGCAAGGAATCAAGTGGAATCCGCATGATCCCTGGCTGTGGCGGGACTTGGGCGGCGTGTATCGCGAGCGCTTCAAGGATCCTTGCGCGACCGCTCAAATCTATCTGGAAGCGAGTAAAATCCCCAACGCTCCCAGCTTCTTTTACCGCTTCTACGCTTATCAATTAGCCAAGTGCCCGGGCGAAGAAAAAAAGGCCTATGTAGAGCTAATGAAGATCTATGAACACGGAAAACGCGTGCTCATCGAACAGGACGTAATGGTCTGGCGTCCGACCCTGATTGTGAGTATTCGCGATCTCGAGGAAAAGCTCGGTATTCCGCAATCGCAGCGAATTCCAGAACGGGTGGAGAACGAGAGAATGCGGATAATCACCCCGATTCGCTCTTGAAAACGGGGCGAAGGAAGCCGAAAGGTATCCGTTCGACGATGTGAGCTTCGATGTGGGGCCCACCTCCAACCCCATTTTCGGACAAACTAACGAATGAAATACGCGGTTTTCGGCGACATCCACGCTAATCTGGAAGCTCTTGAAGCGGTTCTCATGGATGCAGCCAACAACGACTGCACGCATTTTGTCTGCCTGGGAGACGTGGTTGGATACAACGCAAACCCGACCGAATGCGTGAAGATCGTGAGGGATCTGGATTGTCCGGTGGTGAAGGGCAATCACGACGAGGAGGCTTCGATCGACACCCAGCTGGATGCTCTCAACCCTCTCGCTGCTCATGCGCTTCGCTGGACGAGGGACAGCTTGAACGACGAAGATCGCGAATGGCTCCGAACCATGAAGATGGTGCGCCAGGTGCGCGACTTCACCATTGTCCACGCCACGTTGGACACTCCCGGTGGCTGGGGCTACGTCACCAACAAGTTCGATGCCATGGCCAGCTTCAGCTATCAATTCACCCCGGTTTGTTTTCACGGCCACACCCATACCCCCCGCTTCTATGTGAAAGATGGTTCGGTTGACGCCGTCGCGGGTGACACCATCAAGATCGAGACGGGCCGAAAATACTTCATCAATGCCGGAAGTGTGGGGCAACCTCGGGATGGAGATTGGCGTTCCTGCTACGCGATTTACGATGCCGACAACCAGGAAGTGATTCTGCGTCGCTTGGAATATGATCTGCCCACGGCGCAACAAAAGATCAAAGACGCCGGTTTACCTGAAATGCTCGCAAGCCGACTTGCAGTCGGAAAATAGACACACCTCTATTTCGGGCGAACGCCCAACAGGTTTCTCACCGGTTTCCATGGCGGAGAAGCGATGTCTGACTCCGTTGCTCGGTCAAAATAGAATCCGGTGGAAGAACCTCCATCCAGGTTGATGGCTCGGTTCACTTTCCATCCGGTTACCGGGCTGGAGCTTGCCAGGATCTGCGCCAAATCCGCCAGCGTAACCGATGATGTTACCCCGATGGCCCAATTTCCGCGCCAGTCCGTCGCGATAAACGTTCGACGCCTCGACTTCGTGGCTTCAAGCCCCCGAATCGCGTTCGCGTGCTCAACCAGATAGGGGCCGGACTGGAGCAGTGCGTTGATTTTCGAGTGATCGCGAAAGGCACTTCGCCGTACGATGTGAATCCCTTTATGGTCTGAATACACCACGCCACTCAACAGCTTTGAGGACGAGATTCGGTTTGTTCTCGTGCCGTTGCTGACCACCAGTCCCAGGGGTTGATGGTCCGGCGCAAAAAATCCGCCATTCACGCCGGCCAGACAAGATCGCTCCCGAAATTTCGCCGACAACGCGCTTCCATTGAGCGAGGAACGGCGGGGAAGATCAATCACGTCGAGACGACACTCTGCCGAACGGAAAAACGTCAGCTCAAACGTCGCGGTCCGCCCCGGAACCAGTTGCACAATCCGCTTCACATAAATCAGGTTCGGCGAAGTGCGCTCGGATCGCACGGTCTCATTCACCAACTTCCAATCCGCCGCAAGCAGAGTCTGGCTGAACAGAAGAGAGAAAAAGGCCGTGCAAAGGAATCGGTTCAAGATCTAGGAAGGTTTGGTTGCGATGCCGAGAAGCGTGTTGAAATGCGGATGTTCGCTTTCCCGATCGACAATCGTCATCTCAATGGCCGAAAAGCCAGCAGATTTCAGAAAATCGTGCAGCTCCACTTCCGCAAACCCGAGCCAG
>JBCDHN010000438.1:0-3872 GCA_038749915.1 Verrucomicrobiota bacterium
CCCCCCAAGAAACGCTTCCTCACCGTCTGCGATGAGAATCTTCCGGTGATTTCGGAAGTTGATCTGAAGGCGGCGGATTCCGCTACTCGTTCGAAAGGGAAAAACCTCGACTCCGGCAGTTCGAAGCTCTTGCAGGTAGGGCTGCTTGAGCTTGCGGGACCCGATTTCGTCATAGCCAAAAAGAACCCGGACCCCTTCTCGAGCCTTCGAGGCGAGTGCTTTTTGAAAGCGATCACCCAACGAGTCATCGCGAACAATAAAGAAGAATACCAACAAGTAGTTCTCGGCCCGTTCGATCGATTCGAACATCTTTTCAAAGGCCTCCTCGGTCGTGGGAAGCAGTTCGGTGGAATTCCCGCGCGTCATCGGCAGACCTGCCAGGGGGATGGCTGCGGCGAGAAAGCGATCGTCTGGAGGCGTCGCGGCAACGTTGGCGATTGCCTCGCGGATATTTGGATAATTCTTGCGAATTTCCTCATCACCTTCTCGCCGCAGGAAGACATACCCGGCAAATCGGTTTCGTCCGGTTACGAGATAGAGCGGGACAGCCAGGAGCGGGAGAAAGGCAAGGGAAAGAGACCAGGCAATAGCTCCCTGTGCCGTCCGATTACTCATGATGGAATGAATGGCGGCAACTCCCCCCGCGAGGTGGGCCAGAAACATGATGACACCAGTTACCTGGCCAACCCAAATCAACTCATTCATGGAATCGAAAAAATGCGTGATGCCTGAAAGAATGGCGCAAAAACAGCCGTGAACCAACTAGGGTTTGCTTATGTGGGACGGTCAGGAAGTTGGGAATAATGATAGGCTGGCGCAATTGGCTATAAAACTGGTTTTCACGGCCATAGATTCGCAGGAAATCCATCCGAAAGGTCCGTTAGTATCATTTTTTTCGGATCTTTAATTTGCTTTCGAGTTTAGTGAGTGGTTGGCTTTTCATGAGCTTCAGAAATGAAGTGGGAATCCTCGGTGTTCGGCACCTCCTGCCCAACCTGCCTCCTATTGCCAGCCGAGGATTCCGTTTTTTTGTACGGATGCCGAGGCTGGCAGAAGGGGATGTTCTATAATGGCTTATGCGACAGGTCGCACCGGAATTCCTTCTTTTGCGAGGAAATCTTTCACCTCTGCAACCGTGTATTCGCCAAAGTGAAAGATGCTCGCCGCCAAAACCGCGTCTGCCTTTCCTTCATTGAGAACATGAGCCATATGTTCGAGATTTCCGGCCCCCCCGCTGGCAATAACTGGAATGTTGACCGCATTGCTGACGGCGGCATTGAGCGCAATGTCATAGCCGGCTTTGGTTCCGTCAGAGTCCATGCTGGTTAGCAAAATCTCGCCAGCACCGCGGCTCTCGACGTCCCTTGCCCATTCGACGGCGTCCAGTTCTGTTGGGTTGCGGCCTCCATGGGTGTAGACCGTCCATCCCGGACCTCCGGTATTCCGTTTCGCATCGATTGCCACGACGATGCATTGCTCACCAAAGGCTTTCGCGCCCTCGCTGATGGCATCCGGATTGTTGACTGCTGCCGTGTTGATCCCCACTTTGTCTGCTCCTGCCAACAGCATTTCGCGCATGTCATCCGGCGTGCGGATTCCGCCTCCAACCGTCAAGGGCATGAAGCATTGTTCTGCGGTGTGACGAACGACATCGACCATGGTCTTGCGGTTGTCGGAGGAAGCTGTGATGTCGAGAAAAACCAGTTCATCGGCTCCCTGATCATTGTAGGCGATGGCGCATTCCACGGGATCTCCGGCGTCGCGAAGATCGAGAAATTTGGTGCCTTTCACAACGCGACCGTCTGTGACGTCGAGACAAGGGATGATACGTTTAGTCAACATCTGTTGATTGTTCTTATATCTTGGTTAATGAATAGGGATCAATCGCCGTAACGCTATACTCAGAATCTGATTTGGAAACGCCTGAAGACTTGGAATCCGCTTTTCTCGACTTTCAGTCGGTGGAGCGCAATGCCTCGCCAAAAACGTTGCGAAACTACGGTCACGCATTGCGGGAGTTTCGAACCAAGCAAAAAGGCTTTCAGCACTGGTTCGAGTGCGATCCGGAAATCTTTCGAGACTATCTGTTCACGTTGATGAAGCGCGAAGTGTCTCGATCGACGATCCGGCTTCACTTCGCTGCGATGCGCAGTTTTTACAAGTATCTGGCCGCCAGGCATGGTTTGACTGAGAATCCGCTACTGGAAGTCCAGTTGCCGAAGGCGGAGAAGAAGTTGCCGGTCGTGCTTTCCTTGGATCAGGTTGAAGAACTGTTGGAACTGCCGTTCAAGATTGAGCAGGAAAAGCAAGCCCCCAAATGGCTTCCAGCGCGCGATTCGGCAATCCTCGAAACGTTCTACGCGAGCGGCGTGCGCGTAGCGGAGTTGGCGGGACTGGATGTACCTGACTATGATCCCGTTGAGGAGAGCATTCGCGTGATGGGAAAGGGGAGCAAGGAACGCATCTGCCCGATCGGCAGCCATGCGAATCGCGCTCTCCAGCGATATCTTCAGGAAGCGAGGATTTCGATTGGTCCCCTGTTTCTCAGCAAGCTAAGAAAGCGGATCACACCGCGCAGCTTGATGGCGGTCGTCAAAAAATACCTCGCCCACTCGTCCATTCCAATCAACGTTAGTCCTCACAAGCTGAGGCATAGCTTCGCGACTCATCTTCTCGACAACGGGGCGGACTTGCGAAGCGTCCAGGAGCTGCTGGGACATGCCAGTCTTTCCACGACGCAGATTTACACTCACGTGACGGTGGAGCGCATGAAGAAGGTCTATGATCAGGCGCACCCGCGCGCCAATTAATGCCCCTCGTCGGAATTCCGGTTCATTGTCATCCTGAGCATGTCGAAGGATGACACGAGTTGTGAGTGATTATCGAAAAGCGAATTGACCGGACTTCCGCCGATTGGCACTAGCTCTAGTTCCGGCGCAGAAAGCTGAAAAAGCCGCGCTTGCGTTCGCTTTTGGGCTCTTCAGTCACATCGTTGACTTCGGCCGCGGGCTCTTCGGATTCCGCGATGGTCTGGGGGGCGTTGTTCACCGGTGCTGATAGAAGAGACTCCGCGGTCATCCTTTCCGGATCGATCCAAAGGCCCGCATCGTCCAACTGCATGGACCCCAGCTCATAGTCCAGAAGCATACGCAAAACTTCGAAGCTAACCCAGACACTGAGGAAATCGTTTTGAGCGTCGAGCAAGTCACCCAAAGCCGAAACCAGATCCCTCGCTGTGGTCGCTCCGAACTGGGCTCCGCCCTGGCCTGGCTTGGGTGGCTCGTTAAGGCGCAACCGGGCCAGATCCACCTGGGCGATGGCGACGCGGACTGCCGCTCGCCTAACTTCAAAGTTTAGCTGGCTCAGCCGGACGATTCGCAGTGAATTACGCAGGCTCTGGCTGATCTGATCTTCGAACTGAATGTAGTCCCGCCGGGCTCGCTGGTAGCTGATGAGGGTTTCGCGGTAGTTGTTGCGCTCTCCAAGTTTGGTGATCGGTGTGTCGATCTCGAGTCCTACCTGAATCCGGCCACCATCTTCGTCGAAATTGAAGGCGCTGTTTCCGGCCGTTGGGACATCGCCGTTCACAATCAGGTTAAGGCCGTTTTTGAGAGCCTCTGCATCAACCGCGATTTGCCGCCAGGAATCGACCAACCCGGCTCTCGCGTTCATCCAGTCGAGGCGATTGGCTTCGGCCAGACGGTAGGCATCTTGGAATGCGATTTGAACCGGGCGAAGCGTTACCGATTCGAGCCGTGCTGCCGCCTGGATCAGGGAAAGCTGCAGGAGATGGCTGGAAAGGCCAGTGGTGACGGCGGTGACATTGTCGCGAGCCCGTTCCAGCTGATTTGGCGGAGGAGGAACCTCCCGAA
>JBCDHN010000439.1:0-3871 GCA_038749915.1 Verrucomicrobiota bacterium
CGGAGCTAGACAACAGCCTCCCACGTTGGTTTGCTCACCGCACGGTGCCCCTGAACGCTAACTGAATGAGTAGCCGAATCGGGCGGGGGGCAAGAATTGAACATAGGCCCTACACACCAACGGACGCGCAGGTCCGTATCCTACGGTTCCAGTCAATCATGGCAGTCCATCTGGACCAGCGAAGAGTGCCATCCCCGCATCGAACTCTTCCTAACGCGTTATCCTGAGATGCTCGATCACGGCTTTGCGATCCTCGGGATTGAGGAGCCCCTGAAATTCCATCTTCGTTCCGGGCGCGAATTTCTTCGGCGCAGCCAGGTACTGATCCAGCAGCTCAGTCGTCCACGTTCCTCCACGACTTGATCGGAGATCGTTTAGTGCAGCGGAGTATTCGTAGCCTTCGGCCGAGGCGATGGGACGATCCCAGAGGCCATCGAGGGTTGGGCCGACCATGCCGCGGGCGTGGAATCCGGGAACGCCGTGGCAACCGGAACAGAGAATGGCGAGAGTCTCCCCGCGCTCTTTCATACTGAGCATGGCAATCTGGGATTGATCGATCACGTATTCGCCACGCAACTTCATCGCGGCGGCAATCTGATCTTCGTTCATCGAAGCACGAATGTTACGGTAGGCTTCCGCTTCGATTCGGGCAGCCTCCACTTCCAAACGGCCCATGTCGCGGGCCAGTTGGTGGGCCGCCTCCACGTTGAATTTCGCCGGGTTCGTTCTCAACTTCGCCAGCTGAACCAGAAAGAGATGCCGCTGTTCGAGAAACTGGCGAACGACGGGGGCTTGGATCTTGACGGCCTCATTGATGAGTTCCTTTTGTTCTGATGACAGCATCTTGAAGAAGTCCTTGGCGATCTTTCCACGGCTGGCGGCATGTCCGCTCTTGTGCCGAATCGACACAAAACCAAAGAATTGAGCCGGCTGACCGATGGGGATGATTTCGTTGTCCTCCGGCGTGCCGGTAATCCATGAAAAGGCTTTGGCATAGAGATCTTCGAGCAGTTTGAAGTCGCCCGAATTCACGGTCGCAGCTCTGACTCGAACTCCGGTTCCATAGGCTCCGGCACTCTCTGCATCTGCTCTCCACGCGGTGATCAGCAACCGCTGTTGGTTGGTCAGGGAGTCTTCAAGCGCGGCGTAGGCTTGCGCCTCGTCGATCGCCACTTTCGCATTCAGCAACGAAAATCGCTCCCCTGCGGCGCAGATCTTTTCGCGGTCAATGGGCAACCCGGTGTAGAGATGATCTTCGAGCAGTGTCAGGATGTCTTCCCGAACCTTCCACCATTCTTCCAAAGCCGGTTTTTCGGCGATGACGGCACGAGCCATGATCGATCGCTGTTCTTCATTGGCAATCGCATACATCGCCCGACCGAGCGTTCCCCGATTCGCGGCGCGACCGCTTTGATACCGCAATGCGACAAAGCCAAAAAACTGGGCGTTCTTCCCAACCGACAGTTTCTCATTATCGGCTGGAGAACCGGTGATCCAGGTAAATCCCTTGGAGGCCAAGGCCGCCTGCAGCTCCTTCTCTCCCCGAAGTCCGCTGTATTCCGCCGCAGACCAGGAATCGGAATCCTTGGGATTGGGTTTATCCTTTCCCTTTTTCTTCCCACCATCCTGAGCACATAGCGTGCCCATGGCGATGAGCCCTGCGAATACCATTCCAAGTGGACCTATGAAAGCGTTCTGATACTTCATGATGTCGAATGGTTAGATAAAACTGAGGGGCTGGCAGTCAGGAGTTTTGGGGTGGTGCTTTTCTGCCTTTTCCGTTCTTCCTTTCACAAATGAGGTTCAGGAAATCGGGATTGGAGGGACAGAGGATTCCTTTTTTTGAACCCCAGCCCACCTCTCAGGTTGCGTTTAAGAATGAGAGAGCTTTTGTCGGACCCCATCACCCCCATCCTCCATCATGCCCCTATATCGACAGCTCCTTCTCGTTTTCAGCTTGGTACCCTTCGCAACTCTCCAGGCTCAATCCATCCCTGAAGGTCTCTCAGGCGACTGGTCACTGGATGTCGAATCCGGTCTTCCTGGCTGGTTGAGCGTTCAGGAAAAGGAAGGAAAGCCGATCGTCTTTTTCAGATTGTACGTCGGATCAGCCGGCCCGTATGAAAATGTCGAAGTCGCCGGCGGACGATTGAGGTTTGACCTCAAAAAACGGAAAAAGGAAGGTGTGCCGACGCAGACGGTCGAGGTGGGAATGACGGACGGAAAACTGGATGGGAAGGTATTGCGAAACCTGCCCGATGGGACTTCGGAGACGGTTGCTTTCACTGGGAAAAAGATTCCGCCCCTGCTGACGGAAGCACCGGATTTGTCGAATGTCCGCTTTGGGCACCCGATCGCCCTGTTCAACGGTAAAGACATGACGGGTTGGGTTCCTCACGAGCCGGAAAAGATCAATGGCTGGAGCGTGCAAGACGGCATGCTCGTTAACACCACGCCAAAGACCGATTTCAGTGCGACCGGCGATCATGCGAACCTCAAGACCGAAGCTGTTTTTGAGGATTTCTGGCTGCACGTCGAGTTCCTCATCGGCTCCCAGCGCAACAGCGGCGTCTACCTGCGGGGAATGTATGAGGCGCAGGTCGTTGATCGCGATAGCAGGATGCAGGGGCTTCAGGGAGTTGGAGCGATTTTTGGGCTGATTCCTCCCTCCGTGAATGCGGGCAAACCGGGCGGCGAGTGGCAAACCTACGACATCACGCTGGTCGACCGCCATGTCACGGTTGTTCTCAACGGCGTGAAAGTGATCGACAATCAGCCGGTCACCGGACCAACAGGCGGTGCAATTCACACGGATCCATCCGCTCCCGGTCCCATCTATTTTCAAGGTGATCACACCGCGGTTTCCTATCGGAACATTTATCTGGCGCCAGTGATCAAGTGATGCGCAGGCCTGTTCTTGAATCCTGTGCTAGAGCATTCTAACTGAACCTGTAGTGGATGAAAATGGGTGTTATCAGGATCAAGTGCGGCTTCGCCGGTGATTGTAGACAGCGGAAGCTTCGGCCTTCAGCTGCGTTCTGGCTCAGTCACAGAGCTCGCTCTGCTCCTTTACAACGACAACGCCTTGCTGAAGCCCAAATCTCCTCGCTGCATCGGCTACATCTTTACTGAAAATGCTCTAGAGCAATTTCACTGGACCTGTAAGGAATCTCGATTTTCGCACACCAACCGGTCAGGTGAGTCATCCATCTTCGGCCCCCCAACCTTCTCAACTTCCGCCGTCCGGCCCCCAAAGACGCAAGAGTGATCTCCTCTTCCTTGCTCTGGGCACCGTGCTTTTCGCGGCGTCCTTCTCTGTCATCGCCCGACTCATCCAACTGGGGGAGGCAAACTTGGTCGATGGTCGAAACCCGATCTCTTACTGCAATGTGCTCTTTGCGGGCAACATCGTTGCGGGGCTGACTTTTTGCCTGCTTTTTTATCGGGACTGGGCGCCCGCCAAACTGGCCGCGATCAAGCCCCAGCACTGGCTGTTGCTGACCTTGATCGCGTTTTTCGAGGGCGGCCTTGCTCCAACCCTGATTTTTATCGCGCTGGAGGAAACGACCGTAACCAGCGTCGTTCTTGTGCAGAGCTTGCAGATTCCGCTTGTGCTTCTCGCCGCGTGGATCCTGTTTCGCGAACCGGCCAATCGTTTTTCCGTGATCGGCGCGGTGGTGGCCGTTGGCGGGATCGGTTTGATGGTCTACCTCAAATCCCGCTCCGGGATGGATTCGAACCCAGCAGCTGGAATGGCCGGGATGAGCGAAGGCAAAGTCGCGCTCGCCTCGGTCATTTTTGTGGTCGCGACACAGATTCGCCGAAAGCTTGCCTCTTCCGCCCCGATTGGCGTTTACACCTTGGTCCGTAC
>JBCDHN010000440.1:0-3863 GCA_038749915.1 Verrucomicrobiota bacterium
CTGAGATTCCAACGGTCATCGGTGAGTCATCCTCCTGCCCCTGCCTCAGCATGATGGGTTGAAAGCCGTCTCCGTCCGGTTGCCAGAGCAAAATCCCTCCCTCAGAAGCGGCAGAGACAAAGGCATCCGCTTCCGAAGCCCAAGCCATCATGGGAGGAAACTGTTCGGTTTCGGTGATTTGTTCTGTCTTCGCGGTTCCGTTCGCGGAAAAACTGACTAACCAGAGTCCATTGTCCACAAGTGGTTCGATCAGGGCATGGTTACCACTGGGGGAATACTCGACCCGGCGGGCGGTATAGACATCCTTGACCAATACTGAGGGTTCGAGGATTCCGTCCCCGTCCGGATCTGTCCACCTCCAGATTTGGTCGTCTCCATCAACTGCCAGAGCGTGATTGTTTCCGACTGAGAAACTGACAGCTTCCGAATCGTAAATCCAGGAAGCGGGTTGGGTTCTGAGGATTCGGAAATCCGGAAGAAACGCATCGGCGTTAGGCCGTTCTGCATCATTCCATAAGAGGAGGGTGTTGGCTGCGAAGCCCCGCAGTCGCCCAAACTCAAGGCCAGCCCCTGAATCCGCGATGATTTGAGTTGGAATTCGAAAAGGCCTTTTTTGAGGTGACTCAAGATCCCAGACCAGAATCTCACCGGTCTCGTTTTCCGCTGCGAGCCATCGTTCGTCGGCGCTGACATCAAACGTAATCAGCGGATTGGAAGAAGGGCCCACCAGTGCCTCCCCTCCAACTTCCATCAGGCTGAGCATTACGGCCTGCCGCGCCATTGCTGGGGTGGGTTCGTTCCAGGCGAGTGTTTCCGCAGCCGCTTCAACCGCCAGTTCAGCGGCGCGAAGTGGTTCATCTTCGCGTCGGAGTTGATACAGGGCGGCCTTTTCTCCAGCCCTTGCCGCGCGGGCCTGCCGCTCTGATTCCTGCTGTTTGAGCACGGCGATCCAACCACTGACCGCCGCCGCGACGAGCAACAACGCCATGACACTGGAGATCACGGCAAAGACACGGGCTCTTTTCCTCGCGAGCTCCAGCTGACGGGCTTTGTCCCGATCGCGAAGCGTCTCCAACGGAACGCCGATGATTCCAGCGATCACCTTCAGCTTCATCAGCTCAAGACGTTCCCCATACTCGTTTGCTCTCCGCTTGGCCTCCTTAACGGCGACAGAGTTGGCACGGAGGAGCTTGAAATAGGCCTGCGGAGACGTTCTGCCCTCGCCGCCTTCAGGGAGCCTGAAATCAGCGGCGATCGGCTCTTCCTCAATGCTGAGATCCAGACTGCCATCCGCTCGGACGGGATGGCGCAATGGTTGCGGGAAACATTCCTGATTTGGATCGCCGGGTTCCCCTGCGACAATTGCCGCGATGACGCGATCGGCTTTGGTCTTCTTGAAGTGGGTGATCTCCTGGGCCACATAGACGCTCTCTGTTGCTCGAGGCGAACACAACACGACAAGCGATCGGGAACGGTCGAGGGCGTTGGTTATGGAGCGCGATAAGTCGGCGTCTGCAGGCAGCGATTCTTCGTCCCGGAATACAGGATAGATCCTTTCCGGAATGATGTCTCCGCGATCATTCTGAGTGCCCACCAGTTCCGCTTGCACGGTGTAGTGTTCGATCTGTCGATGCAACCAGGTCGCCCATCCCTGATCGTGTTTGAGATCGTTGTCCGAATGCCGGTAGCTGATGAAGCTCCAGAATTCCGGCAAGGGGACTGACTGAGCGAGGTTGACTTCGTCTTGCAACATCGAAGGATTGAGTGGTTTCTGACTGAGCCCTCATTCCAACACCATGTTGGGGAAGTTAGGAGAAAAATCTTACTTGATCCCAATCACCATGGAATCCGGGCCAACGAGATGTTCGACTCGAATTTCACGAAAACCTGCTTCCTGCATCCAACCTTGGCAATCGGCCCCAGAGTAGTCGAAGCCGCCATCTGTTTCGATCAACATGTTCAAGCTCATGAGCAAGCCAAAGGCATTTTCTGAACGGTCGTCATCGATAATCGCTTCGTAAACGACCACTGCGCCACCGTCCGGCAAAGCTTCGAAAGCTGACCGTAGCAAGTGGCGCTTCTTTTCGAGATCCCAGTCGTGCAGGATATGCCCGAAGAGGACCACGTCGGCCTTTGGCAACGGATCTTCGAAAAAGCTGCCGCCTACGAAACTGAGCCTGCCATCCAGCTTGTTTTCCGTAACATAGTCCTCGAAAACTGGTCCGACTTCCGGTAGATCGAACCCGATTCCCTTCAGGTGCGGATTGGCAAGGGCAATCTGAACCGCCAAGTCGCCCTGGGCGGTTCCGGCATCAACGTAGGATTCGTAATCCGCCCACGGAAAGTTTTGTGCGATCGCCCGATTCGCGCCACGGCTGATTCCGGACATGGCCCGCAAAAACTCTTTCAGGCGCGCCGGGTCGGCGTAGAGGTTCTCGAACAGGTCGCCTCCTGTCGCAGCTTCGTTCTGCGGTTTGCCGGTTCGTAAGGCCGCGGTAAGAGATCCCCAGTAGCTGTAGAGACGGTGGTTCGCCATCTCCAGCATTCCTCCGATGTAGGAGGGTTTGCGCTTATCGAGATAAAAGTCGGTATCCGGCGTGTTGAAATAGATGCCGTCCTTGCGTTCGAGGAAACCCAGAGCCACCAGCGCATCGAGAAAGTCGCGCGCTCCGCGAGGATGCAATCCCAGGCGACCGGAAATCGCCTCCAGATCCTCGGGATGTTTGGCGAGTTCGGTAAACAGCTCCATTCCAACGGCGCTCAGCAGCGCTTTCGAGTTCCAGAACGCAAGGCCGGTCTGGAGAATCTGATCGGGTTTGGGCGAGTCCATGTTTGAGCTGAGCAAACGATGGGAACCCGACTGCGGCAAGCGGGTAGTTTGTATCCGAAGTACTGGAAAGTGTGCACAAGCTGCCTGTTCTTGAGACAGAACTTGAGTGGGAACAGCTGATCTTCGGGCAACTATTCTCCTCTTAGTCCGGGTGGAGTTCCGTAAGCTACAAAACGATAAGTCGTATTGGGTCTTGGCATCTTAAACTCAAGAATCGATACCCCGCGGCTGCTGCTTGCGCCAACCATGACAGGCTTGAGGTTATCTTTGCGATGACCTATGAAAATCATAACGTGCGAAATCGGAGGATCTCGATCTCCTACATCATAGGTTCCTTCCCAAAAGAGAAGATCCCCAGGACCTAGATTGTGTAATTGAGAACTATCTAAACTGATTGAGCCTGTGATTTCGTTCAAGTTGCCCTCTTTATCGACCCACTCAAACACTGTGTGGGTTTCGCGAGGAGACTTTATTCCCAACTGCAGAAGAATGTGGTGAACCGTTCCTGAGCAGTCCATTCCACCGTTCTTCGGATCAAAAGAACCATACTTAAAGGCTAAACCCTCTTTTCCAATTTCCAATGCGAAAGAGATGAGCTGCTGAATGATTGCGGGCTGTCCTTCGAACTCTACGATATCAACTGGTTCGAGTTGAGACAACGGGCGTGTCGAAACTTGACCGTGAATTATCAGAGGGGAGAGCGTTAAGAAGAGGACCTTAAGATAAATAATCTTGAAGAACATTTTTCTCATTTGCCAAATTAATCGATCGAAAGTTCACGAGCAAGAACAGCACGGAATCCAATTCGACTGTATGATGCGCTTGGGGATGTGAATGTTCGTGAGGCCGAGGTACAGTCATTTCCCCATGTGGAAAAGGAACCGCCTCTTATTACTTTTTGTATTCCTTCGCGAGGTCCAGTTGGATCGGGCAAAGACTCTGGCGCAAAAGAAGCAAACCAATCATAGCACCACTCACTCACATTTCCATGCATATCAAAAATTCCCCAATGATTTGGTTTGTAGCTTCCGGC